>JAIEMN010000026.1 GCA_019752115.1 Gemmatimonadaceae bacterium | reverse complement strand
CTACCGCACCCAAGCGGCTCCTGCGGAGCGCTTGGCACTCAATTAACCGAGTCTCCTCCAAACCCGGGGCGGTTCAATATGCGATCCACGGACGACTGCACCTGATCAATCGCTACGGTTTGAGCGGATACGGTTCCGCTTCGAATGACAATCAACGAAAGAAGACAGATTCCCAAAGGGAGACGCATGTTCAGACTTTGGCTGAGGGACACTCAGTATTGGTGATCGAGTCTACCCCGATGACGTTCGAAGCTGACCTCACCGAGCAGGCCGACGATAGTCGGCAAGCGCCATCGATGCCATAGTGCAGTGTGCACCACGACCGAGTTCGATCGTTCGCCTATCGCGCGGCCCGCCGTCCGCCACTTGAGCGAACTGCTTTCATCGAACTAAAGTGCGGCGCCGGTGAGATCTTCGATGGCAGGTGAGAATGGATGCTCGCGCGGTCTTTGCAGCGAGGCCTTCGGGCGCTTTTTCTGACAGGCCCTGCTTCGCGGAAGCGATGGCTTCTGGCCAGCGGGCGTCACGCGTTGTGCCTATGTCCTCTGCACTGCCCTGCGTTTCGATGTAGGTGACGGAGCTGGCATCTTGGAGACTTTCATGACCGACCCCAACCGCGCCACGGCCATCCGCTGGTTCGAGGAATGGTGGAACAAGCGAAGCGACACGATTATCGACGAGGTCACGACGCCCGACTGTCGCGCGATGAACGAAGGCGTCGACGGTGAGCTCGATCGGAATGGCATGCGCGAGCATCGGAGAGCGTGGCTCAGCGCGGTCCCCGATGTGCGCATGGAGCTCCTCAGTGTGACCTCGAACGAGGAGACGGTGATCGTGCACTGGCGCGCGCTCGGGACGCATACCGGTCCGGGGATCGGCATTCCGCCATCGGGCAGAGCGGTCAATGTCACGGGGTTCACCGCGCTCACCTTCGAGCAGGGGCGCATTGCGCGCGGCGTGGACAGCTGGAACCGCGGCGAACTCATCGCCAGTCTGATGCAGGTACGCCTCGACGAGCTGTGCGCGAATACCGCGCTCACCCCGCGCGAGGCGCAGGTGGCCTTGATGATGGCCGACCGGCTGTCACATACGGAGATCGCCGAGGACCTGGGCATCTCCGCCAACACCGCACGGCGGCACTGCGAGAGCGTCCTCCGAAAGCTCGGGGTCTCTCGGAAGCAGGACGTCGCCGCGGCCCTCGGCGCGATTCCCGCCTCAGTGCTGGTGCGGCACGGTAGCGATCTGTAGCCAGTGAGCATGACGAGGGCACTTGAGCTCACCCAAGCGCCTTCGTCATGCTCACGCCTCAGCGAGATCGGAACCGTGCGGATTCAGCACCGACGCCGACACCTTGCCGAGGGCACCGGCCACATCCTGGCGACGGCTGACGCCCAGCTTGGCAAGCACACGTTCGCAGTGACGACGCGCCGTGTTTGGACTGATCCCCAAGGTCGTCGCGATCTCGACGTGCGAGTAGCGGTCGGCCATGAGCAACGCGACCTGCGCCTCCCGTGCGGTCAGCTGCGAGCCCTCGGCGACGTCCTGAGGAGTAGGCTCCATCAGGCGCGCCATGAACTCACCGCGATTCCATCGATCGAATCCGCGCACGATGAGTCCATCGCGGAACTCCATGACGCCGAGCCCCTGGACGTCCACCGATCGACCGGTCGGCGGAATCCCGAGCCCCGGGCCGGTGTGCGTTCCGCGTGAACGCCAGTGCGTGATGGCGGTATCCCCCTCACACACGACGAACAACAGCTCGAGATGCAGGTCGGGGATCGCCGTGACCATGGCGCGCCAGTAGCCCTTCATTTCCTCGGGTGAGGCCGGCGTGTCCCGGCCTTCCAGGACGACAGCGCAGTCCGGCGCCATCATTTCCTCAACGATCTCGGCCCGCCGCTCATTCCACAGACCGTGATACCACCGTACTACCCGTGCCTTGTGATCGTTCGACATTTCCTTGCGAATTCCTCGACGGTTCAACACAAGTCATATCAGCCGGTCGACGCATCGATAACTCATTCAACGCGGCGACCGTGACAATATGAATTGCATGAGATTCAATTGACCGCAAGGATCTGCACTACCCCGCTACGGCGCGCTACCTCTTCGCTAGGCCTTTGGGTTTCTGGCATCGAGAAGAGGCCGCCTTTACATCGCGCACCAACGAGGAGCAGGAGCGCCCCACCGATGGCGAACAAGACGAACGTGGCCGGTTCCGGAACAGGCGCGTTGAAGTCGAGCGCGCGGGTATTGCCTACTGGGCACTGTGCCTACGCCGCCGATGTCTGCCCAAGCGTCGCCAAGGCCAGCGACATGAGGATGGTCGGAGTGGTCTTCACTAGGCGGCTCCGGGTGCGGGATGAGACGAGGCGATGTCGAGCCGAAGACGGCGGCGACGACGTGTGCGAACGCCTCCGTACAGCACGAGCACGCTCGCACCGACCAGCGCGAATGACGACGGTTCCGGGACGGTGGTCACCGGGGTTGTGAGGAAGGCAGTCACCAAGCCGGCACGGGGCCCCGCGAGGCCTACATCGCAGGCGCTCCCGAGACAGAAGGCTCGTCCGAGCTCCGATGTATTCGTTTGAAAGTCGACATAGAGCCTCGGCGTGAAAGACCCGCGCGTTTCGGTGTACTTCGCCTGAACTTCAAGGAGAAGGTTGGAGCTGGACGGGTCGTACATGAACGGCGTACCCAGCACGTCAAACGAGGACCCGAATCGCACGGTGCCGTCGGAGGTGAAGGTGGCGAACTCGGTGAAGTCCGCCCCGCGGTTGGCCGTAAGGCTCGCCGTTGGCAGCGTCGTAGACACCGATGGGCGCGTTGAGAGCCACAGAGTGTACGTGCCGGCGGTGATCCGGTCGTTCTCGTCAGGCTCCAGAGTAGAGTTGAAGAAGCGCAGCCCGGTAATCAGCAGTGGTGCAGATCCGAACGACGTGTTGCTGTACGCCTGCTGGTATCGTGCGTCGCTGCCGAAGTTGTCCGTACAGCCGAAGGGAAGACAGTTTCCCGTCGTGACGACCGGAACGTTTGGAACAACGATCTGCGCGCCGAGTGACTGCGTGGAGAGGAACGCTACGCCGGCGATGACGTAGCGCGCAACCGCTTCGAGACGTGCCATTGAAGGGCCTTATGAATGAATGTCGTATGCGATACGAGAACGGCATCATTCAACGGGTTTCGTGCGCATCGGGCAATAGGGCACGGTGCCCTACACGCTTGTGATTCAGCGCTGCCTTCGCACTCTGGGATGCGCGAATCCCAACGCCAGCAGTCCGGCGAGGAACAGCATGACCGTCGCCGGTTCCGGAACGGTCGTGATCGGCGCCTGCCGCACGAGCCAGTGCCCCATTGGGATGTCGGTGCTGGTTTCGCTCCACGGATTGTCGGCGATCATCGAGCCCCACAGGTCGCTCTGGATCATGCCGTAGGCGAGCCGGGTGCCGGCGGTGGGGCCGGCGGTGGCAGTGAGTCCGTGCGTTCGCGGGCACGCCACTTCGCCACTGTGGCAGCACGTGTCTTCGGCGATGCCAAAGACGGCGAAGAAGCTGCTCACGGCATCGAAGCCGTCGATGGTGCCGGGTTCGTGCACCGGCGGATTGAAGTTGGTGAGCAGCATGCTCCCCACTTCAGTGGCCGTCGCGTAGCGAAAGCCGTGCTGCTAATGGAGCGCCATGACCTGGGGCGCCTGATAGACGAGGTTCTTCGTATAGACCGGGGTCAGCCACTCGAACCCGGTGGCGGCGTCAGCGACGAGAAGCTGGTCACCGCTGGTCAGGAAATCCTTGGTGGCGAGTTGGGCGCCGGCCGCGGGCGCGAGTACGATGGCCGAGAAAACGGCAGCGGCGGCGACCGTCGTCCAAGGGCGGCGCGAGCGAGTCGAATGAGTGGCGAGCATGGAGGCGGACCCGGAGGTGGTGAACGGCGCCCGGTGTTGGGCGCGGCTCACCTTACGGGAAGCCCTGATGCGACTCGAGGGGCGTTCGACCCGGGTCGAATTCCCTGATCGGATTCCCTGGTCGAACTCCGTGCTCGCGCCGCGCGCAGCGACGTGAGCCAGAGATTGCCCGCTCTTGAGATGTATGGCTCGAACAGCCATACTCATATGTATGAAAACCACCTTGAATATTGACGACCACGTCCTCGCCGAGGCGATGCGGCTCACGGGGATCAGCGAGAAGACGGCACTCGTGCACGCCGGGCTGCAGGCGCTCGTCGCTCGGGAGAGCGCCCGCCGACTGGCGGCGCTGGGTGGGTCGCAGCCGACCCTGTCGCCGGTCCCTCGGCGACGGTCCGAGCCGCGCCCCCGATGATTCTGGCGGACACCTCCGTCTGGATCGATCACTTTCGGCGGGGCAATGCGCGGCTCGCCGAGCAACTCGAGGCCGGGGTGATTTTCTGTCACCCGTTCGTGATCGGGGAGCTCGCTTGTGGCCTGTTGAAATCGCGGCATGAGGTGCTGACGCTGCTCGGCGAGCTGCCGCAGGCCCGCGTGCTGACCGATGCCGAGGTCCTGGCCTTCATTGAGCAGCACCGACTGGCCGGGCGCGGCCTGGGGCTCATCGATGTCCACCTGCTCGGCTCGAGCCGGCTCGAAGGCGCGGAGCTCTTCACGCTCGATCGGCGGCTGGCCCAGGTGGCCCTGCGCCACCGGTAGGACCATAGGGATTGGGCCCCACCGAGGCGCCGGGAAGCGCATTACGTTTCGGGGTCACCCTTAACCCGGGATTTTCCGTGACCAAGCTGGCTACGATCGAAACCAACAAGGGCACCCTGACGGTGGAGCTGTTCCCCGGCGAGGCGCCTGGTACTGTCGAAAATTTCGAGAAGCTCGCCAACAGCGGCTTCTATGATGGCATCAAGTTCCACCGCGTGATCCCCGAGTTCGTGGTGCAGGGCGGCTGCCCGCACACGAAGGACGGCAAGGGTCCGGTCGGCACCGGCGGCCCGGGGTGGAAGATCAAGTGCGAGACGGCGGGCAACCCGCACAAGCACAAGGTGGGCGCGCTCTCCATGGCGCACGCCGGCAAGGACACGGGCGGCAGCCAGTTCTTCCTCGTGCTGAGCGAGGGCAACACGCGCCATCTGAACGGCGTCCACACCGTGTTCGGCCAGGTGACGGAGGGTCTGGAGATCCTCCCGACCATCGTGCAGAATGACCACATGGTGTCGGTGCGCGTCGCCGACGTCGCGTAAGACCCGGTAGCCGCCCCGCGGCCGCCACTCCCCAGATCCCACCAGACTCCCCATGTCCGGACACTCGAACCACGGCAGCGACAAGGGCGCGGCCTTCACTGGCCTGATCGGCGGTGCGCTCGTTATCGGCGCGATCCTCTACGGGATCGTGATGTGGACCAACGCGAAGTTCGCCGGCCATGAGGGCGGCGAGAAGAAGACGGGTGCGGTAGCCACCGAGATCCGTCCGGTCGCCTAACCCAACCCGTCCACTCCGAACCTGAGAACCCCCAACCCCGAACTGATCAGTTTGGGGTTGGGGGTTCTCAGGTTTGGGGTGGACGGGTTTTTTGGGGGTATTGACTAACTGACCAGTCAGTCAGTACAATTCTCACCACAATGATCGTTTCCACCGAGCCCTCGACCCGCCGCCGCGATCCGGAGGCGCGTCCGTCCCAGATTCTCGACGCCGCCTTCAAGGAGTTCGGCGAGCGCGGCCTCGCGGGCGCCCGGCTGGACGACATCGCCAAGCGCGCCGGCGTCGCCAAGGGGACCATCTACCTCTACTTCCCCAACAAGGAAGCGCTCTTTCGGGAGATGGTCCGCGTCACCATCGTCGACGCCCTCCAGGCCGCCGAAACCTCCCGGGATGACCTGGGCGACGAGATCAGCGCCCGCGAACAGCTCCGCCTGATGGCCGGCGCCTGGTGGCACCACCTGCGGGGCGAACGCCAGCAGGTGCTCACCCGGGTCGTGCACGCCGAGCTGCATCGCTTTCCCGACCTCTACGCCTTCTACGGCCAGGAGGTCGTCGCCCGCGGCCGGCGGCTGGTGGCGAGTGTCATTGCCCGCGGCATCGCGCGCGGCGAGTTCCGCCCGATCGACCCGATGGTGGGCGCCCGCATGTACGCCGCCCTCTGGATGAGCCACGGCGCCTGGTGCAGTGCGCGCCAGATCCACCCCTGGCTCGGCTCCGACGACCAAGTGCTCGACGAAATGCTCGAGTTTTTCTTTCACGCGCTTACGCCATGAAGAAGGTCCTGTTCCTGCTTGCGGCCGCTGCCTCGCCGCTGGCGGCTCAATCTCCCGCCACCCCCGCTGCGCCCGCGAAGATCTCCATGGGCGACGCTGCCCGACTCGCCGCCAAGCAGAACGGCGCGGTCGACGTGGCCCGCACGCGCGTGGAGCAGGCGAGTGCCCGTGCCCTCCAGCGGCGCGGCACGCTCCTCCCCGATCTCGCGGGCGGCATTCGGCAGGGGGAATCGACGATCAACTCGGTCACCTTCCCCTTCTCGTTCAACAACCCGGCCACCGGCAAGCCGCTCTTCAATCCGAACGGCGACATCATCGGCCCGGTCCGCACGATCGACTTCCGCTACCGGCTCAATCAGCCGCTGCTCGACCTCGGCAAGTATCAGAGCTGGCGCGCAGCGCAGGCGACGACCGAGGCCGCGAGCGCCGATGTGAGCGCGCAAGCCGAGGGCGCCGCCGCGATGGCCGCCGCAGCCTACGTGAAGGCCGCACGCGCCGAAGCACAGCTCGCGGCGCGGCGCGCCGATTCCACGCTCGCCGCCGATCTGGTGCGCATTGCGCGCGACCAGCTGCAGGCCGGCGTCGGCATCGCCCTTGATGTGACGCGCGCCGAGTCGCAGCTGGCGAGCGTGCGCGCGCAGATCATCTCGGCGCGGAGCGATCGCGATCGCTCGCTCCTCGAACTCAAGCGCGTCATCGGCATGCCCGCCGACGCGCCGCTGCAGCTGGCCGATTCGCTCGCCGCGCTCCCCTTCGAAGCGCAGCTGCCAAGTGCCGGCAGCGCGATCGACGCCGCGGAAAAGAACCGCGCTGATGTGAAGGCGCTGCTCGCGCAGGAGCACGCGCAGTCGCTCGCCGCCAAAGCCATCAAGTGGGAACGTACCCCGCAGCTCGGCGTCGCGGTCGAACAGGGCGTCATCGGCAAGAACACCGATCGCCTGCTCCCCACGTACACGTGGGGCGTGCAGCTGTCGGTCGGCCTGTTCGACGGCTTCCGCCGCGAGACGCGCCTGCAGGAGCAGGTCGCCGCGCAGCGGGAAACCGACGCGCGCCTCAAGGATCTCCGCGCCCAGAGCGCCCTCGAAGTGAACTCCGCCCTGATCGACCTCCGCGCCGCGCAGGAGCAGGTCGAAGCTGTTCAGGAACGCCTCCGTCTTGCTGAGCAGGAAGTGAGTCAGGCACAGGACCGCTTCAAAGCCGGCGTCTCCGGCAACGCCGATGTCATCACCGCGCTGCTCTCACTCAACCAGGCCCGCACGCTCCGCAACGACGCGCTGGCCACGTACCAAGCGGCGAGAGTGGCGTTGGCCAAAGCCATGGGCGCGGCGAGTCGGCTGCCGTAACCGGCATCGTTCTTCAGGTGTCAGGCAGAAGATTGAAGGTCGAAGAAACCGCGTGTCCCGCAGTCCAGCTCCCGTAGTTCCAGCTTCCGTAGTTCCAGCGTCCGCAGTACAGGCTTCCGCTTCCCACGCAGTCCCAATCTCATGAACAAGCGCCTCCTCATCCCCGCCGTCCTCGCCCTCGGCATCGGCACCTGGGGATATCAACGCTGGCAGTTCGGCCGCACGCATGAAAGCACCGACAACGCGCAGGTCGACGGGCACATCGTGCCGGTCGTCGCGAAGGTCGGCGGCTACGTGACGGCGGTGAACGTCGGCGAGAATGTGCACATCAGCGCCGACTCGGTGCTCGTCACCATCGATGAACGCGAATACAAGGTGAAGCTCGCACAGGCCGACGCCGATCTCGCGGCGGCGCGCGCCAGCGCCGGCGGTCGGGGCATCGAGGGCCAGGCCGTCACGGTGGTGCGCACCGCGTCGAGCCAGCGCGATGTCAGCAGCGCGCAGGTGCAGGCCGCGCGCGCGCAGCTCACCAAGGCGCAGGGCGATCTGACGCGCGCCAAGGAGCTCGCGGCCAAGCAGATCATCAGCGCGGCCCAGCTCGATGCCGCGCAGGCGGCCTACGATGCGGCCAACGCGCAGCTCGTGGCGACTGAGCGCCAGGTGACGGCCGCGCAGAGTGGCATCGCCAACGCGCAGGCCGGCGTGCGGCTCGCCGAAGCGCGCCTGCTGGCCGCGCAGGCGGCGCGCGACAACGCGCAGCTGCAGCTGAGCTTTACCATCGTCACGGCGCCGCTCGCCGGCACGGTGAGCAAGAAGCAGGTCGAAGTCGGCCAGCTCGTGCAGGCCGGGCAGACGCTCATGAGCATCGTGAGCGACTCCGGGCTCTACGTGACGGCCAACGTGAAGGAGACGCAGCTGGCGCGCATCAAGCCCGGCCAGAAGGTCGAGCTCGAGGTCGACGCCTACGACGGCGCGAAGGCCGAAGGCACGGTAGAGAGCATCGCGTCGGCGACGGGCGCGAAGTTCGCCCTGCTTCCCCCCGACAATGCCACCGGCAACTTCACGAAGGTCGTGCAGCGCGTGCCGGTTCGCATCAAGATCACGAAGGATCTCGGGAAGGAACGCCCCCTGCGTCCGGGGATGTCCGTGACGGCCAACATCATCGTGGAGTAAGGCCGTGTCGACGGAGGTGATGCGCACGCTGGTCGTTGAGGAGCTCAAGGCGCAGGCGGAAGCCGACCGCCATGTGGTTCCCAACGACCCGTACGCCAACAAATACCTCATCGCGATTGCGGTGACGCTCGCCGCGGTGCTCGAGCTGATCGATACGAGCATCGTGAACGTCGCCATTCCGCACATGATGGGCACGCTCGGCGCCACGCTCGACGAGATCGCGTGGGTCAGCACGAGCTATATCATCGCGAACGTGATCGTGATTCCGATGTCGAGCTGGCTGAGCGCCTATTTCGGGCGCCGCCGTTATCTCACCGGATCGATCACGCTCTTCGTGGTGGCCAGCTTCTTCTGCGGCGCGGCGACCAGCCTGTGGGGGCTCGTCTTCTGGCGCGTCCTGCAGGGGCTGGGCGGTGGTGCGCTGCTCAGCACGGCGCAGACGACGCTGTTCGAATCGTTCCCCCCGCAAGAGCGCGGCATCGGGCAGGCGATCTTTGGCGTGGGCGTGATGGTGGGCCCCACGATCGGCCCCACCCTCGGCGGCTTCATCGTGGACGCGTACGCGTGGCCGTGGATCTTCTACATCAACGTGCCGATGGGCATCATCGCCGGCTACATGGTGTGGACGTATGTGCGCGACGCGGCGCACCAGGTGCGCGCGCAGTCGGTGGACGTGCTGGGCATTGTACTGCTCACGCTCGCGGTGGGGTCGCTGCAGTGGATGCTCGAGCGCGGCGAACGCTTCGACTGGTTCGAGTCGCGCTTCGTGACGACGCTCGCCGTGGTGAGCCTCACAAGTGCGGTGCTCCTGGTGTGGCGCGAGCTTACGATCGATGAACCGGTGATCGATTTCCGCGTGCTCAAGAACCGCCAGCTCGCGCCGGGCGTGATGTTCGCGAGTTTTCTCGGGCTCGCCCTCTACGGCTCGGTGTTCGTGCTGCCGGTGTTCCTGCAGCAGCTGCACGGGTTCACCGCGCAGCAGACGGGCATGGTGATCTTGCCCGGTGCGATTGCGAGCGCGATGACGATGGCGAGCATGGGGCGCTTTGCCGGCAAGATCGACGCGCGCCCGCTCATCGTGACCGGCGCGTTGCTCTTCCTGGCGTCGATGTGGCAGATGTCGAACATCACGCTCGACGCCGGCAAGGACGATTTCTTCTGGCCGCTCATCCTGCGCGGCATCGGGCTGGGGCTCCTGTTCGTGCCGCTCACCGGCGCCAGCATGGCCGGCCTGCCGATGAACAAGCTTGGGCAGGGCACGGGGCTCTTCAACCTCATGCGCCAGCTCGGCGGCTCCCTCGGCATCGCCATCATGGCCACGATGCTCGCGCGCCAGACGAAGATCCTCAAGGCGACGCTCACCGAACATGCCGGCGCGTACGACCCGCAGACGCTCGAACGTCTGAACGGCATCACCCGCGGTCTCATGGCGCGCGGCATCGACGCCTGGAACGCCAAGCAGCAGGCGCTCATGATGATCGACCGCCAGATCAGCGTGCAGGCGAGCGTGATCGCCTTCTCGAAGATCTACCTGATCAGCGGCTTCCTATTGGTGGGCGCGCTGCCGCTGCTGTTGTTGTGGAATACGGGGCGGTCGGTGCCGGTCAAGATGGACCACTAACGCAGGGAACTGCTGACGGCGGAAGCCTGTACGGCGGAAGCTGGACAGCGGGAGCTGGACGGCGGGAACAGCGGGACAAACGGGTGGGATGAGTCGGTGGTATGAGCCCGTAGTCCCCGCGTTAGCCGACGTCTAGCTTCCGCAGTCCAGCTTCCGCACTACAGGCTTCCGCCGTTCACGCCTCTATGCCGACTCCTTCTCGCGCCGCCGCCCTCTCCCTCATGGAGGAGTGGACTCCCTCCGCGTCCCTCCGGAAGCACATGCTCAGCGTGGAATGCGCCATGCGCGCCTACGCCGAGCGACTGGGGCAGGATGTGGAGGCCTGGGGCGTCGCGGGGCTCATTCACGATTTCGACTACGAGCGCTACCCGAACGACGCGCAGGCGGCGGATGCGGAGCATCCGGCGGAGGGGGTCCGGCATCTGCGGAGCCTCGGCTGGCCGGAGGAGATCCTGGAGGCGGTGCTGGGGCATGCGCACTACACCGGGGTCCCGCGGGTGTCGCTCATGGCCAAGGCGCTTTTTGCGGTGGATGAGCTGACCGGGCTCATCACGGCCTGCGCGCTGGTGAAGCCGTCCAAGGCGGTCGCCGACGTGGATGTGGCGGGGGTCCGGAAGAAGATGAAGGACAAGGCGTTCGCCCGGGGGGTGAACCGGGACGACGTCATTCAGGGGGCGGAGGCGCTGGGGGTGCCGCTGGACGAGCACATCGGCGTCGTACTGGCCGCCATGCAGGCCAACGCCCAGTCACTCGGGCTCAGCGGTTTGTCACCGAGCGCGGGGGCCAGCGAAATCCCGGCCGGGGGCGCGCGCCCCTCAACGGGTGCTTCGCCGGATGCGTAACGGAGGTACTGACTCGCTGACCCGTGACCTCACTCGCCCTCCCCTTCCCCGTCGCCCCAGCGGCCGGCCCCTCCGCGGGTCCGGTTGGCGCGGCTCGTCCGGGCCTCCGCATGGGGCCTGAGCGCCCCGTGTCGGAAGAGGCGCTGGCGGAGCGGGAGCTGGTGCTGGCGGCGCAGGCGGGCGACAGCGTGGCCTTCGCCGGCCTCGTGCGTCGTCATCAGCGCCGGGCGTACGCCGTGGCGCGGGCCATCGTGCTGTCGCACGACGACGCCGAGGATGCGGTGCAGGAAGGGTTTCTGCACGCGTTCCGGGCGCTCGAGCGCTTCCGCCCGGAACAGGCGTTCGGAGCATGGCTGCATCGCATTGTCGCGAATGCGGCGTTGGACATCGCGCGGCGGCGCAAGGTGCGCGATGCGGATGAGCTGCCGGAGACGCTGTCGTCTCCGCACCGCGATCCGGCGGAATCGGATGAACTGCGCGCGCGACTGACGCGCGCGCTGGACACCCTTGGCGAGCGGCAGCGGGCGGTCATCGTCCTGCACGACGTTGAGGGGTATAAGCACGCCGAAATCGGCCAGCTGCTCGGGATTCCCGAGGGGACGGCCCGTTCGGACCTGCACCACGCTCGGGCGCACCTGCGGCGCCAGCTGAGCAACCTTCGGAGTGAGAAATGACCACGCGGAACGACGCCGGCCGGGCTGTAGGCCCCACGCCGGATGCGGATCCCACCACCACGGCGCTCCTCGCCGAGCGCTACGCCGCCCCCGCCGACGATGCCTATTGGCAGGGGATGGAGCAGCGGATCATGCAGCGCCTCGCCACGGCGATGCAGGACACCGTCCTGCGCCCGAGCTGGTGGAGCGGCTTTGCCGAGCTGCGCCCGGCGGACTGGCGGACAGCCGGACTGATCGCGGCCACGCTGGCGCTGCTGGCCACGGGCGTGAGCTTCGTGCGCGATCAGGCGGCCAGCGCCCGGGCACGCGAGCTGGCGGCGCGCGCCGCCGTTGAAAGCACGATGCCGCTCCCGGTCGATGAGGCCACCCTGTCGCGGGCCCGCCCGCACCTGGCCCCGGACGCCCCCGAGCGCTACCTGAACCCGCTGGACTACTAGGCCCCTGCCGTGAGCACCCCCCGCCCCAAATCGCTTGCGATGGCCTATCTGGTCGGCGCCTTCATGTTCGGGGGCGCGGTCGGGTATGCGTCGGACCGGGCCATGGTGAAGCCCGCCACCCGGATGTGGTTCGAACAGCCCAGCGTGGTGGAGACGCTCGACCACGAACTGCAGCTGCGCCCGGAACAGCGGGCCGTCTTTGATTCCGTGTGGGCATGGCGCCGGTCGCGTTCGAGTGCGATCATGGCGCCAGTCAAGCCCGCCCTCGACTCGACGCGCGACAGTGCGCGCGTCCTCATGATGAACACGCTCGACAGCACCCAGCAGGCGGCCTTCCGCCGTCTCATCGAGCGTCAGCAACGCGCCACCGACAGTGCGGCAAAGGCGCGAGGGGAACCCTAGTGACCGCTTTGATGCAGGCGGGTCGTGCAGTCGTTTTCGGGGCGGTCCTGGTGGCCGCCCCGCTTGGCGCACAGACCCCCATGACGCTGCCCGACGACAACGCCCGGCCGATCACGCTCACCGAGGCGATCGCCCAGGCGCAGCGGAACGCGCCCGGCGTCGTGAACGCCCGCGGCCTCGAACGGAACGCCGGCGCGGCGCGGCGATCCGCGATCGGCGCCTATATCCCGTCGCTCAACCTGACGGCATCGAGCGCCCGCACCCAGGGTGTGCAGTTCTTCCAGGGGCAGCTGGTGCCGCTCACCGGCAACCCGTGGAACTACAACAACGGTCTCTCCACCAACCTCGTGCTCTTCGACGGCATGCAGCGGTGGGAGGACCTGCGCCGCGCGCGCGCCACGACCGATGTGGCCGACGCCACGTTCACGCAGGCCCGCTTTGATGCCGCGCTGCAGGCCAAGCAGCAGTTCTACGCGGCGCTCGCCGCGCGCGAATCGGAAGCGGCGGCCCGCGCGCAGCTGGAGCAGGCCGAGCAGCAGCTCAAGGCGTCCACCGCCCGCGTGGCCGCCGGCGTCGCCACCAAGTCGGACTCGCTCCGCTCGGCCATTCAGGTGGGCAATGCGCGGCTGGCGGTGCTCACCTCGCAGAACGATCTGCGCGTGGCGAACGCGGCGCTGACGCGCGTGGTGGGGTCCACCACCACCGTCACGGCGAGCCCGTCGGATACGGTCGATGCGCCCTTCACGATGCCCACCGAAGCCGAGCTGGAATCGCTGGTGTCGCAGGGGCCGGCGGTGATGGTGGCGGAGGCGAACGTGGCGTCGGCGAAGGCGAGCAAGAAGTCGCAGCGCGCGCAGTATCTCCCAACGCTTAGCCTCACCTACAACTACTCCTATACACAGAGCTCGAAGCAGTTCTCGAGCGGCAACCTGTTCCTGCTTGGCGGCAACGACCCGAACCGTCAGAACATGACGTTCAACTTCTCGTATCCGCTCTTCAACCAGTTCGTGCGCGAGCAAGCCACGGTGCAGGCCGACGTGGCGCTGCACAACGCCGAAGCGCAGCTGCGCGATGCCAAGCTGGCGGCGCGCGCAAATCTCACCACGCAGCTGCGGGCGCTGGCGAATGCACAGGCGCGCGTGCAGGTGCAGCTCGCGGCGATCGCGGCGGCGGAAGAAGATCTCCGCGTGCAGCAGCAGCGCTACGCGCTCGGGGCGAGCACGCTGCTCGATCTGCTCACGAGCCAGACGACGCTCAACCAGGCGCGTCAGGCGCTCATTCAGGCGCGCTTCGACGGGCGTATCGCCCGCGCGCAGCTGTCCTCTCTGATTGGCAAGGAGTTCTAAGATGCGGATTGGCCACGGTGGACTGGCGTTGGCGGCAGGCGTTTCGCTTGCGCTGTCGGCGTGTGCCAAGAAGAAGGAGGCCGTGGCGCCGGTGGGCACCGATGTCGTGGCCAAGCGCACGATTGTGGTGGACGCGCAGGCGACCGGCGCGGTGGAGCCGATCAACGTCATCGAAGTGAAGTCGAAGGCGTCGGGGCAGATCGTGAAGATCCCCGTCGAGACGGGGACGATGGTGAAGGCCGGCGATTTGCTCGTGCAGGTCGATACGCGCGACGTGAAGAATCAGTACGATCAGGCGATGGCCGACCTCAACAGCGCGAAGGCGCAGCTCGAGGTGGCGCAGGCCAACAAGAAGCGGTCGGACGAGCTGTACAAGACGCGCATCATCACCACGCCGGAGTACGAAAGCGCGCAGCTGCAGCTCACGCAGGCGCAGGGCGCGATCGTACGTGCCACCACCAACGTGGATCTCGCCAAGCAGCGCCTCGAAGACGCCACCGTGGTGGCCCCCGTCGATGGCACGATCATCGACAAGCCGGTGTCGCTCGGTCAGGTCATCGCGTCGGCCACGGGCTCGGTCACGGGCGGCACGACGCTGCTCAAGATGGCCAACCTCACGCGTGTGCGCATGCGCGCGCTGGTGAACGAAACAGATATCGGCAGCGTGCGCGCGGGGCAGTCGGCGCGCGTCACCGTAGACGCCTATCCGGATCGCCCATTCCAGGGGCTCGTGGAGAAGATCGAACCACAGGCCGTCGTGCAGCAGAGCGTCACGATGTTCCCGGTGATCATTTCGCTCGACAACAGCGAGGGCTACCTGAAGCCGGGGATGAACGGCGAGGTGTCGATGCTGGTGGATCGTCGCGAGGGCGTCCTGGCGGTGACGAATGACGCGGTGCGCACGGTGCGCGAAGCGGCGACGGCGGCGGCGGTGGTGGGACTGAACCCGGACTCGGTGACGGCGTCCGTGCAGGCGCAGCAGGCGGCGATGCGGGCGGGGGGCGGGAACGGCGGGGGCGCGGGGCGCGGGTCGGATGCGGCGCAGGCGCGCGGAGTGGAGGCGGCGGGGGCTGCGGAAGCCCGGACTGCGGAAGCTGGAACTGCGGGAGCTGGGACTTCGGGAACGGCGGGAAGTCGAACGGCGGGAAGACAAACGGCGGGAAGACCAACGGCGGATGGCTCGGCGGGCGGGGGCGGCCGTCGCGGTGGCGGTGGGGGCACGATGGGGGCGGGGATGGCGGGGGGGTCGCCGGGCGGGTCGCCTATTCGGCCGCGTACGGCGCTGGTGTTCGTGCAGGATGCGGCGGGGAAGTTCGGGCCGCGCATCGTGCGCTTGGGCGCCTCCAACTACGACTACTCCGAAGTGCTGAGCGGGCTGCAGGAAGGCGACAAGGTCGCGACGCTCAACGTCGGGATGCTCCAGCAGAAGCGTGACCAGCAGAACGATCGGTTCCGCAGCATGACCGGCGGCGGCATGCCGGGCATGAGCGCGCCGGGGGGTGGCGGTGCGGCCGGTGGCGCGCGTGGCGGCGGCGGTGGTGGTGGTGGTGGTGGTGGCGGCGCGCGGCCGCCGGGTGGGGGGCGCTAGCGATGCTCTACGCCGAAGTGATCCGGGTCGCGCTGGGGGCCCTGCGAGCGAACAAGCTGCGCTCGATCCTGACGATGCTCGGCATTGTCATCGGCGTGGGAGCGGTGATCGCCATGGATGGCATCGGGCGCGGGGCGCAGGTGGCCATCAAGGATCGCATCACGGCGCTCGGCACCACGCTCCTCACGGTGACCCCCGGGCAGGTGCGCGGGATGGGCGGGGTGGCGGCGGAAGCGGATCGCGCGAAGCTCACCATGGCCGACGCAGCGGCGCTCGATGAGCAGGCGACGCTCCTCAATGCGGTGCAGCCGGAGATGTCGCGGCAGCTGCAGATCCAGTTCCAGTCGAAGAACGCGAGCACGCAGGTTGTCGGCACGACAGCCAACTACCTCGAAGTCCGCAAGTACGAGCTGCAGGGCGGTCGGATGTTCACGACCCAGGAGGATCAGGGGAAGCAGCGCTTCGCCGTCCTCGGGCCCGCGGTACTCGAAAACCTCGGTGTGTCGAACCCCGACGCGATCATCGGCGAGAATGTGCGCATTCGCGGCATTCAGTTCACCGTGATCGGCGTACTCAAGAGCAAGGGGCAGTCGTCGCCGTTCATGAACCCCGACGATCAGATCCTCATCCCGCTCAACACGGCGCGCTTCCGTGTGCTCGGGACTGATCGCATCCGCTCGGTGTCGGTGCTCGCCAAGAGCGAGGAGAAGATCCCCGAGGCGATGGCCGAGATCCAGAAGATCCTCCGCCGCGAACATCGACTGGCGCGCGAGAAGGACGACGATTTCACCATCCGCAATCAGGCCGACTTCCTCACGACCTTTGCCGAAACGAGCAAGGTGTTCGGCTCGCTCCTCGCCGGGATCGCGGCGGTGTCGCTGATCGTGGGCGGGATCGGGATCATGAACATCATGCTCGTCTCGGTCACCGAGCGGACGCGCGAGATCGGGGTGCGGAAGGCGCTCGGCGCCACCGGCAACAACATCCTGTTCCAGTTCCTGATCGAGGCCGTGGTGCTGTGCATCCTGGGCGGCGCGATTGGCGTCGCGGTGGGGAGCGGCGGGGCCTATGCGCTCAGCAAGGTCTTTGCGTGGAATACCTCCATCAGTTCGCAGTCGGTCGTGATGGCCTTTGCCTTCTCGGCGGCGGTCGGGCTGGTCTTCGGGGTCTGGCCGGCACGGCGGGCCGCCAAGCTCGATCCGATTCAGGCGCTCCGGTACGAGTAGCCCCGTGGCGCCGGGGGATCGGCCGCCCTCCCTCTTCAACTGGTCCCGGTTCTACATTTCAGGTTTCCGTACCTGATCATGCCAAACGACCAGACTTCTTCGGCTGCCGCGCAGGACTCGGCGGCGGCCGCTCAGGATAGCGCCGGCGAACAGCCCGGCGACGAGCCGTCTCAAGGCGCCGCTCGGGAGCTTCGGCACCCGAGTGGCCCCACCGCCGAGCCCGGCCCCGTCAACGCGGCGAACGCCGTGCCGGGCGACGTGCTGCGTGCGCAGACGTCGATGTTTCCCGTGCAGCAGCAGCCGCGCGCGGGGCATCATCACGACCAGCACCCCACCGGCCGCCGCCTCGCGCTGCTGACGCTCACCGCGCTCGGCGTGGTATACGGCGACATCGGCACGAGCCCGCTGTACGCCCTCAAGGAGTGCTTCAGCCCCATGTACCATCTCGCGCCCACGCGCGAGAACGTGTTCGGGGTGTTGTCGCTGATCGTGTGGGCGCTCACGCTCGTCGTCACGGTCAAGTACGTCAGCTTCATCCTCCGCGCCGACAATCGCGGCGAGGGCGGCACCTTCGCCCTGCTGGCGCTGATCTTCCCGCGCCGCTCCCCCGACGCGCCGCAGGCACGCGGCAAGCTGCTCGTAGCGCTCGCGCTCTTCGGCACGGCCCTGCTCTACGGCGACGGCATCATCACGCCCGCCATGAGCGTCCTTGGCGCCATGGAAGGGCTCGAGATCGCGACGCCCTCGCTCTCGCACTACATCGTGCCGCTCACGGTGATCATCCTCGCCGCGCTTTTTGCGGTGCAGCGACTGGGGACCGATCGCGTGGGGATGGCGTTCGGACCGATCATGCTCGTGTGGTTCACCACGATCGGCCTGCTCGGGCTCTTCGAGATCCGCCATGACCCGTCGATTCTGGCGGCGGTGAATCCGATGTATGCGGTGGTGTTCGCCAAGGCGCACGGCGTGCTGGCCTTCCTGGTGCTCGGCTCGGTCGTGCTCGTGGTGACCGGCGGCGAGGCGCTCTACGCCGACATGGGCCACTTCGGCCGCCGTCCCATCCGCGTGGCATGGCTGGGGCTCGTCTTCCCGGCGCTGCTTATCAACTACTTCGGCCAGGGCGCGCTGCTGCTGCGGAGCCCGGAGGCCGCCGAGAATCCGTTCTTCCTGCTGGCCCCCAAGGCGCTGCAGCTGCCGCTGCTCGTGATTGCCACCATGGCGGCGATCGTGGCCTCGCAGGCGCTCATCTCCGGCGCGTTCTCGATCACCCGCCAGGGGATCCAGCTGGGCTACATCCCGCGCCTCGAGATCCGCCACACGAGCAAGACCGAAGAAGGGCAGATCTACATCCCCGAAGTGAACTGGTTCATCGCGGTGGGGTGCCTGCTCATCGTGATCGCCTTCCAGAACACCTCGAACCTGGGCGCGGCCTACGGCATCGCGGTGACGGGCACGATGTTCATCACCACGCTGCTCTTCGACGTGGTGGCGAAGCTCCGGTTCCGCTGGGAATCGTGGAAGGTCATGTCGCTCACGGCGTTCTTCATGTCCTTCGATCTGGCGTTCCTGGCCGCGAATCTGGTGAAGCTCCAGCACGGCGGGTGGGTCCCGCTCGCGCTCGGGATTTCACTGTTCGTGCTGATGATGACCTGGAAGCGCGGGCGCATTCTGCTCAACCAGCGCCTCGCCGAAGGCACGATGCCCATCCAGCTCTTCCTTGAGGGGGTCGAGAAGTCGCAGGTCCATCGCGTGCCCGGCACGGCGATCTTCATGACCGGCAGCGATGAGGGGGTGCCGCCGGTCCTCCTGCACCATCTCAAGCACAACAAGGTGCTGCACGAACGCGTGCTGCTGGTCTCGGTGAAGACGGCCGATGTCCCCGAGACGAGCGCAGGCGAGCGCGTCCGTGTCATGCCCCTGGGTCACGGGTTCTGGCGCGTGATCGCCAGCTACGGCTTCATGCAGACGCCGAATGTGCCGCAGGTGCTCGAAGTCGTGGACCAGATGGGCATCCGCTGCAAGCCCATGGAGACGTCGTATTTCCTCGGTCGAGAACGTCTGATTCCGACGCCGACCCGCGCGACCGACAAGGTCGCCCTCTCTCGCTGGCGGAAGGTCATTTTCGCCATCATGGCCCGCAACGCCCGTTCGGCCACGGAGTTCTTCTGTATTCCGCCGAACCGGGTTGTGGAACTGGGCACGCAGATCGAGTTTTAATCCCGATGGCGTGCAGCCAGTTGGCTGCGCTCCAACGGTTCGGACTCGTTGTGCATTAGTGTGATTGGCGGGGCTCGATGTCGGGCCCCGACCACGTCCGGTTCGCCTGAGCGACCGGGACGTACTGAAGGGTACCGATGGAGTACCATGACCAATGCATTCCCGGGTGCTGCACTTGGCACCCGCCAATCTCCCGCCGGGGGCGTCGCTGCGGTTGACAGCGGCACCGTCCTGCTGGTCGACGACGAGGAAGGCGTACGCGCCGTGACCTCGGTGCTGTTGCGACGCCGTGGCTTCCGCGTGGTCGAAGCGGAGCATGGCAGCGATGGCCTCGCGCTCTATGTCGCGAACCCGACCATGTTCACGCTGATGCTCGTGGATCTCTCCATGCCCCACATGGACGGTGCGGCGTTTCTCACGGCCGTCCGCGCACTCAATAGCAAGCAACCGATCATCGCCATCAGCGGCCACGATTGGAAAGACGCGCGCAAACTGATCGGCAGCCAGCCGATTGATGGGTACTTGCAGAAGCCGTTCACGCCCGAGCAGTTGTACGAGGCGATCGCGAAGGCGCTGGGGCCGGTGTCGCAGTCCTAGCGAACCCACGACCCACGACCAAGAACGCGAAACCCTGAACTGATCAGTTCAGGGTTTCGGGCTTTTGGTCGTGGGTTTTGGGTTACTGCCTTTAATCACCCGCGACCGGCACCGGCTCCATCCCACCAACCGCAGACGTCGCCTTGGCGGCGGCGCGGTCGCGCTTCCGGTTCGCCAGGCGATCGAGCAGCGTGTACACGACCGGCGTCACGTAGAGCGTGATGAGCTGCGAGAACGCGAGACCACCCACCACCGCGAGGCCGAGGGGCTGGCGGGATTCGCCACCGGCGCCGTAGCCGACCGCGATGGGGAGCGTCCCCATGAGCGCGGCCATCGTGGTCATCATGATCGGGCGGAAGCGCACGCGCGCCGCTTCCACGATCGCGTCGGCCGGCGCCATGCCGTCCTTGCGCTCGGCTTCCACGGCGAAGTCGATCATCATGATCGCGTTCTTCTTCACGAGGCCGATGAGCATGATCACGCCGACGTAGGCGTACACGCTCAGGTCCTTGCCGAAGAGCATGAGCGTGATGAGCGCGCCCACCGCCGCGAACGGCAAACCCGAGAGAATCGTGATCGGGTGAATGAAGCTTTCGTACAGGATGCCGAGCACCATGTAGATCACGAAGATCGCGACGACCAGCAGCGCGAGCAGGCCACTCTGTGCCTGCGCGAAGGCCTGCGTATCACCACTCAGCACCGCCGTGACGCCGCTGGGGAGCACGTTGGCCGCTTCACGCTGCACCGCGTCAACCGCCGAGCCGAGGGCCACGTTGGGGCGCGTGTTGAACGAGATCGACACGGCCGGCTGCTGCCCGTTGTGCTGCACCGACTGCGGGCCGACGCCCTTCGTGAAGGTGGCGACGGAGCCGAGGTTCACCAGCTGCCCCGTATTGGAGCGCACGTACAGCTGGCTTAGGGCCGCCGGATCCTTCTGGAACTCCGGCAGGAGCTCCAGAATGACCTGGTACTGGTTCGTCTGCGTGTAGATCGTGGAGACCTGCCGCTGCCCATACGAGTTGTAGAGCGCGGCCTCGAGCTGCGCGGCGGTGACACCAAGGGCGGACGCGCGTTCGCGATCGATCGTGACCGCCACCTGCGGATTGCCGACCTGCAGATCGCTCGAGATGTTTTCGAGCTCCGGCAGCTCGCGCATGCGCTGTTCGAGGGCGCGTGCGGAGGTATAGAGTTCCGCGATATCGGCGCCCTGCAGTGAGACCGAGTAGGCGCTGTTGCCGCGACGGCCACCGATGTTGATCGGCGGCGGATTGCGGAAGAACACCTGCACGCCCGGCACCTGCGAGGTCGCGCGCGTGAGCTCGCGCATGATCTGATCGACGTGCGGGCGCTTGAACTTCTTGCTGTCCTTGAGGGTGATCTGGATGCGGCCGGAGTTATTGCCGCCAAATCCACCACCGCCACCCACCGACATCAGCGCGAACTCCACGTTCGGGTTCGCCTGAATGATCTTGCCCACCTCGCGCACCTTGGCGGCCAGCGCGTCGTAACCAATGCCTTCGGGGCCTTCCACCGAGCCCTGGAGGCGACCGGTGTCTTCCGACGGAATGAAGCCCTTGGGGATGTACATGAACAGCGCGACCGTCAGCACGGCCATGAAGGCGCTGAAGGTCATGGTGAGGCCACGGTGCCGCATGACCCAGCCGAGCGAGCGCACATAGCCGCGCTCGGAGGCCTGATAGAGCCGCTCCACCGAGCGCCACGAGCCTGTCCCCTCATCGTGGGCGTGGCCTTCCCCGCCCTTGAGGAAGCGCGCGGCCAGCATCGGCGTGAGCGTCAGCGAGACGAAGCCCGACACCAGGATCGACACGCCGATCGTCACCGCGAACTCGCGGAAGAGGCGCCCGACCAATCCCGGCATGAACAGCAGCGGGATGAACACCGCCACCAGCGACAGCGTCATGGAGAGAATCGTGAAGCTGATCTCCTTGGAGCCGTCGAGCGCCGCCTGTAGCGGCTTCTTCCCCATTTCCATGTGACGCACGATGTTCTCGAGCATCACGATCGCGTCGTCCACCACGAAGCCCACGGCCAGCGTGAGCGCCATGAGCGACAGATTGTCGAGCGAGTAATCCAGCATCCACATCACGCAGAACGTGCCGACGATCGAGAACGGCAGCGCGAGCGACGGGATGATGGTGGCGCGGGCATTCCGCAGGAACAGGAAGATCACCAGCACGACGAGCGCGACGGTGAGGAGCAGCGTGAACTGCACATCCTCCACCGAGTGCTGGATGCTGACCGAGCGATCGAAGATCGTTTCGACCTGCACACTGGGCGGCAGCTGCGGGAGCAGCTTTTCCATCTCGGCCTTCACGCCATTCGCGGTGGCCACGGTGTTCACGCCGGGCTGCCGGATGATCGACAGCGAGATGTTCGACCGACCGTTGAGCTCCGACATGCCGCGCATCTGCTGCAGGCCGTCGAAGACGTTCCCCAGGTCGCCGAGACGCACCGGGCTGCCGTTGCGGTAGGCCACCACGAGCTGACGGAATTCCGCCGCGTTCTTGAGCTGGCCACTCGCCTGCAGCGTGAACGACTGGTTGGCGCCCATGAGCACGCCAGCCGGCTGATTGGAGTTGCCCTGATTGATGGCCTGCTGCACTTCGTCGATGCCGATGCCGCGCTGCTGGAGCGCCGCCGGATCGAGCTGAACGCGCACCGCGAACTTGGCCGACCCGAACACCTGCACCTGCGCGACACCGCTGACGGTGCTGAGGCGCTGCCCGATGAAGGTTTCGGCAAATTCGTTCAGCTCCGTGCGCGAGAGCACGTCGGAGTTGAGCGAATACATCATGATCGGCGTGTCGGCCGCGTTCGCCTTGTTGTACGACGGCGGATTGATCCCCTGCGGCAGCTGGCGCAGCGTCTTGGAGATCGCCGACTGCACGTCGGCCGCGGCCTTGTCGATGTCACGGTCCAGATTGAACTGGATGGTGACGTTCGTGCTCCCCTGCGAGCTCGACGACGTGATGTTGTCGATGCCGGAGATCGTGGAGAACTGCTGCTCGAGCGGCGTCGCCACCGACGTGGCCATGACTTCCGGACTCGCGCCCGGCAGACCGGCCGACACCGTGATCGTGGGATAGTCGATCGTGGGCAGGTCGCTCACCGCCAGACTGCGGTAGGCCACGAAACCGAACACGAGAATGCCGATCATGACCAGCGTGGTCATGACCGGCCGACGAATCCAGATCTCGCTGAGATTGACGCCGGACTCCGCCTCGGCGCCCGGCTTCACCACATCACTCATGGAGTCCCCCCTCCGCGACGCCCACCCGACCGCCCACCAGCATTCCCGCCGTTCGAGCTCCCGCCGTTCGAGCTTCCGCCGTTCGAGCTCCCGCCGTTCGAGCTCCCGCCGTTCGGGCTTCCGCCGTTCGGGCTTCCGCTCTTCCCGCCGTCCGTCTTCCCGCTGTCCACGGCACCCGGCCCCGCCGCCGCCGACCCACCCGCCCCATTCCGCCCGCCACGCCCACCGCGCCCGCCCCGTCCACCGCGGCCACCACCGGCCACGGCCGAACGCAGCTGCACCTTCGCGCCGTCGCGCAGCTTCTGCTGTCCTTCCACGATGACCGACTCGCCGCCCACCAGGCCGCTGTCGATCTTCACCATCTCGCCGAACTGGCGGCCGACCTTCACCGGCGTCCGCACGGCGGTGCCGTCCTGCATGAGGTACACGAACGTGTTCGTCCCCGACTGAATCACGGCCTCGGACGGCAGCGTGATCGCATCCTGCTCCACGGCGAGTTCCAGCGCGACGTTCACGAACTGCCCGGGCCAAAGCGCCCGATCTTCATTCGGCACTCGCGCCTTGAGCAGCACCGAGCCACTCGCGCGATCGATCTGGTTGTCCACGAACGCGAGCGTCGCGGTGATGACGTTCACCGTGTCGCCGTTGCGCGTGATCTTGACCGGCAACGGCTTGTCCACCCCGGCGCGCTTGCGGAGTTCTTCGAAGTCGCGCTCCTGCACCGGGAAGCGCACCAGCACCGGACGCAGCTCGTTGATCGTGACCAGCTGATCGGTGGACGCGCGCACCAGCGCACCGAGGCGGAAGTTGATCTGCCCCGTGCGACCGGCGATGGGCGCGCGCACCGTGGTGTTCTCGAGATCGAAGCGCGCGCGGCTGATGAGCGCCTTGTCGGCCGCCACCGTCGCGCCGAGCGCGGACGCTTCGGCGAACGCCTGATCGAGCTGCTGCTTGGTGATGTAGCCATCCTTTGCGAGCCCGGCGAAGCGCGCCGAGTCGGCGCGGGAGCGGGCGAGGTTGGCTTCATCGCGAGCGAGGGTGCCGAGCTGCTGATCGAGCGTCGCCTGGAAGGGACGCGGGTCGATCTGGAAGAGCACCTGCCCCTGCTTGACCTCGTCGCCTTCGCTGAAGTTGACCTTGGTGATCTGCCCGGAGACGAGCGACTGCACCGCAACGGTCTTGTTGGCTTCGACCTGCCCGTTCGCGAGCACGACGTACGGCAGCGGGCCTTTCGCGGCCGGCTTGACGGTGACGACGGCGGGGGGACGCTGCGGGCGCGGCGGCTCCTTGCACGCACCGAGCGTGAGGAGCGTGAGCGAGGCACCGGCGACCGCGGACTGTATCGTGAGCCGGTGCGCGCGGCGCATCGGCAACTGGTTGACTGGCATTCGCTTGGCGAACGGCGGGGCGAAAAAGACACCCCACGCGCCACGGCGGGCGGAGGGGGCGTCCGAGAGGGGTGAAACCTTGGAAGCTACGTCTGATTGTACGCCTGCGAATGGCCCAGCGTTGGTACAGGTGGGACGAACCGTGTGAGGGATGAGATGTGAGCAACCCCTCAGGCGTCAGGCGGAAGAACATCAGGGGGAAGGCATCAGGACTGCCCCCACGGCAGTCCTGATGCCTCCCCCCTGTATCCCTCCCCCCTGACCCCTGAGGGGTTCCTCACCACTCACGTCCGACCTCCAAGAGGTCAGACTACCATTCCCCTTTCCATACTACAGAATTACCACCACCCTCCGCCCCCTCGCCGGCACCTCCCGCAGGTCAAAACTCCTGAGCCCGCCCTCCAGGCCGCGCTCCAGCCCCCGTTCGATCCCCCGGCGCATCTCCTCGATGCTGTCGCGCAGCCGGTCGAGGTCGATCCGCATCTCCTGGCCGTCGAAGCGCAGCCGCCCGATGTCGCCATCGCGATCGAACTCGAACACCCGCGGCGGCTGCGGCGCCCGGGGCGCCGACGGGGCCCGCGGGGTCAGGATCTGCATCGCGCCATCGCCCACGGAGATGCTGAAGCCGGTGCGCGGCAGGTCGCTCGCCTTGGCCGCCGTGACGGCGACGTCCCGATAGCGGCCATTGCCATAGACGCGCAGCGTCAGCGTCTTGCCCGGGGCCGCCTGCTGCACCTCGCGCACAAAGCGGTTGACGCGCGCCGACACCGCGGGCGCATCGTCCACATCCTCGCGCGCGACGCGCACGTCCACGCCGTTCACCGCCGCCACCCGTTCGCCTTCCACGATCCCGGCCTTCTCGGCGGGTCCGCCGGTGACCACGCTGCTGATGAACAGCCCGAGCGTGTCGCGCGCATTGCCCGCCGCGCCCACCGTCAGCCCCACCATACCGCGTTCGGCGCTCCCGCGCTCGTCCGCCTGACGCTCGCCGGCGCGGCGCTCCATCACCAGAGGTTCACCCGGAGCCCGCGCCGCCACGGCCCGATCCAGCTCCGCCTGCGAGATGGTCTTCACCGCAAGCTTGCGCGGCGCGGTCGTGCCCGAGCGCACGAGCAGCGTGATCTCGTCACCCGGCTTCACGGTGCCGAGCGCGCGCTGCAGACGGCGCTGAGCCAGGCCGCCCACGGCGAGATCCTCGGCGTCTTCGCGGCTCAACCGGAGCGACGTCCCATTGATCTCGGTGATGACGTCACCGGCCTTGAGCCCCGCTTTGGCGGCGGGACCGTTCGCGTCCACCTCTTCGACGCGCACACCAGCGGTGTCCGCGCGCGAGCCGGTGGCCATGAGAATGCCGAGCACGGCACGATCGCCCGGTGGCGCCATGCGGCGGACGGCGATCTGCGGCGCCAGGCGAATGCGCGCGGTGGCGTCCTGCGCCACGGCGCGGCACGGGGTCACCAGCGCGGACGCGGCGACCGCGGACAGCACGAGTCCAGCAGAGATTGGGCGGGCGTATGCCCGCAACGGAAAGAGCACCATGGAAATCCTCGCAGCAGGTGGTTCGTTGTCCCGTCGGACACGCCACCACCGGCGAAGGGTTTCCTCGGCCTCGCTCAGGGGCGGGGCAGGCGCGCGCGGATCTGCCGCGCGAGCTCGTCGCGGCGAATGGGCTTCTCGAGCACGAGCAGGGTGGGGTCGGCCACAAAGGCCTCCGCTTCCGCACTCGAGGCGCCCCCGGTGAGCACCACCAGTCGCTCCCGCAGCGCCGGATGCGCGGTCGCGAGGCGCCGCGCGAACTCGGGGCCGGAGACACCGGGCATCATGAGGTCCGTGATCACCAGATCCACCGGTTCCGACGCCAGCCACGCGAGCGCCTCCTCGGCGCCACCGGCACCGTGCACGGTGAACCCTTCGGCCTGCAACCCGCGCACGAGCGCACGCAGCGCGGCCGGATCGTCTTCCACCAGCAACACGCGCGGCGCAGCGGCCGCCGGGTCGCGCGGGGCATCGCCCGGGGTTGCACCAGCGCTGGGCGGTACAGCGGAAGGCAGGCCGCCGGCATCCACATCACGCGCGGCAGGCAACATGATTCGCACCATCGCGCCGCCGGTGGCGCGATTCGCAAAGTGCATCGACCCGCCATGCGCCTCCACGATGCCGCGGGAGACAAACAGCCCGAGCCCGGTTCCGCCGTGCTCCGCGCGCGTCGTGACGTAGGGTTCCCCCAGGCGGGTACGCACCGCCGACGGAAAGCCCGGGCCTTCGTCGAGAATCTCGATCTCGGCGTCGCCCTCGAGGGTGGTGCGCGTACTCACGATGAGTCGCGTATGGCCGCGCGTGTTGCCGCTCGCGTAGGCCTGCAACATGGCCTGCGCCCCGTTCACCAACGGATTGAGAATCACCTGCACCAGCCGCCCTTCGTTGCCACGCACCAGCGGCGCCTTCCCGAATCGCGTTTCGACGGCCACCCCCTGGCGGAGCTGCGGGGCGGCCACGCGGAGCGCCGCATTCACCAGATCGCGGACATCCAGCACGGCCCGATCGGCATCACTCGGGCGTGCGTAGGTACGCAGCCCTTCCACCACTTGGCGGATGCGCTCCACGCCGTCGTACGCATGGGCCAGCGCGGCGCCCGCCTCGCTCTCGGGCGCGGGCGCGAACTGCGCCTGCAATTCGTCGAGATTGAAGCGCAAGTACTGGAGCGGGTTGTTGATCTCGTGCCCGACACCGGCGGCGAGACGACCGAGCGCGGCGAGGCGCTGCTGCTCCACCATCGCCACGCGCGCCGCATCGCGCTCTTCGGTGCGGCGATCGACTTCACTGGCCAGCTGCTGCGAGAGCGTATCGAGTTCGAGGGCGTCGTCGCGAAAGCGCCGGAGCAACTGAATCGTGACCGGCGCCACGGCACAGACATACCCGATATCGGCGAGGTAGACGAACTCGATCCACCCTGCCGCCACGGCGATCTCCTCCGCCACCGCGGCGAAGAGCAGTGCAAAACCGATCAGAATGCCACCGGATCCCGGCTCGCCTTCGCGCCAGCGGCGCCAATAACCGGCCACGCTCAAGAGGAAGAACACGAACGGGACGATCGTGACCACGCTGCCGAACGTCGTCAGCTCACCGCTTTGGTAGGTGATGCCAAAGCGCGGAAGCTCGAGGATCATGGGTTCGGGCTTCACCACGAAGATGCCCGTGGCCGCCAGAAACGCGGCGGCGACCACGCCACCGATGGCCCACCGCTGCACCCAGCGCGGCAGCGACGCCCACGTGCCGTCTTCGCCCACGTGCGAGTAGACCAACCAGCTCACGGCGTTCAGCGTGCCGTTGAACAGATTGGCCCGGGTGGCCCAGATGTACGAGCCCTCGCGCAGCACCGACGACGCGAGCAGGTCCACCAAGGCGTAACACGCCGCGGTAAACGACACCGCCGCGAACCACCGGACCCGACGCCATCGCGGCGTCGAGCCCAGGGTCAACACCACCGCCGTCGTCGCAAACTGCAGCGTCAGACTGACGAGCGCGATGGCCAGCAGCAGGTTCATGTCATTCCCATTGGGGGGAGTGTGCGGTGATTACACCACGATATTGAGCAAACGCTTCGGGACGAAGATGACCTTCTTTGGCGTATCTGTCACGAACTTCGCAATCGCGGCGTCGGCCAGCGCCAGCGCCAGCACCGCCTCCTGCGTGGCATCGGCGGCCGCGCGCACCTTGCCGCGCACCTTCCCGTTCACCTGCACCACAATGTCCACTTCGTCGTCCACGAGCATGGCCGGATCGTAGCTCGGCCAGCCGGCGTCGAAGACACTGGCGGTGTGGCCGAGCGTTTCCCAGCACTCCTCGGCCAGATGGGGCGCATAGGGCGCGACCATGGGCACGAGCGGCTCGACTTCGGCGCGGTGTGGGACGCGCTCACCGCGACGCACGGCGTTCATGTACTCCATCATGGCCGCGATGGCCGTGTTGTAGCCCAGGTTCGCCGTATCTTCGCCGACCTTCTTGATGGTGCGGTGCAGCTTGCGCATCACGTCGGGATCGGGCGCGCCCTCCGTCGTGGCATCGCGCACCGACGCCCACAGGCGGTCGAGGAAGCGACGCACGCCACTGATCCCCTGATCGCGGAAGTCACCACCTTCCTCGTACGGCCCGAGGAACATGAGGTACATGCGGAAGGCGTCGGCCCCCCACTCCTCCATGTACTGGTCGGGATTGATGACGTTGCCCTTGGACTTCGACATCTTCGCGCCTTCGCGAATGATCATGCCATGCGCGCGGAAGCGCGTGAACGGCTCCTCGAAGTCGATGTGCCCCGCGTCCTTCATCACCATCGTGATGAAGCGCGAGTAGAGCAGATGCAGCACCGCATGCTCATTGCCACCGATGTACGAATTCACCGGCAGCCATGTCTTCGTGCGCGCGGCATCAAACGGTACATCACTGCGCGTCGCGCTCGGATAGCGCAGGAAGTACCACGCGCTGTCGAGGAACGTGTCGCTCACATCGGTTTCGCGACGCGCCGACTTGCCGCACGTGGGGCACGGCACGCGATACCACTCCTCGTGACGCGCGAGCGGCGAGATGCCGGAGTCGTCGGGCTTGAAGTCGGGGATGTTCGGCAGCTCGACCGGCAGGTCCTGCTCCGGCACCGGCACCGCACCGCAGCTGTCGCAGTAGATGATCGGGATCGGCGGCCCCCAGTAGCGCTGCCGCGAGATGCACCAGTCATGCAGGCGATAGTTCACCACCGCCTTGCCATGCCCCTGCTCGGCGAGCCACGCGGTCACCGTGCGCTTGCCGTCCTGCACCGCGAGTCCGTCGAACTGCGCGGAGTTCACCAGGCGGCCGTCTTCGTCATCGGTAAAGGCGGCATCGCCCAGCGGCGTATCGGCCTGCTGGTCGGGCGCCGCCACGACGCGTACGATGGGCAGGTGGAACACCTGCGCGAACTCGAAGTCGCGCTCGTCGTGCCCCGGCACGGCCATGATGGCGCCGGTGCCGTACTCCATGAGGACGTAGTCGGCAATCCAGATCGGAATGGGCTGCTTGGTCGCCGGGTTCACCGCGTAGGCGCCGGTAAAGACACCGGTCTTCTCGCGCGTGCTCTTTCGCGACACGAGATCCTGCTTCTTCGTGCTCTCGACATACGCCGCGACGGCATCGCGCTGTGCATCCGTGGTCAGCGACGCCACCAGCGGATGCTCGGGCGCCAGCACCAGGTACGTGGCGCCAAAGATCGTATCGGCGCGCGTCGTGAACACGGTGACGCGGTCGCTGTGCCCCTGAATGTCGAACGTCAGCTCGGCGCCTTCCGAGCGGCCAATCCAGTTGCGCTGCGCCTGCTTGGTGATCGCCGACCAGTCGAGCCAATCGAGATTGTTGAGCAGCCGCTCGGCGTAGGCGCTGATACGGAAGAACCACTGCTCGAGGAAGCGCTGCTCCACCGCCGTGCCGCACCGCTCGCACAGCCCGTTCTCGACCTGCTCGTTGGCCAGCACGGTCTTGTCGGTGGGGCACCAGTTCACCGCCGCGGCCTTCTTGTACGCGAGCCCCTGCTTGTGGAGCTGCAGGAAGACCCACTGCGTCCACTTGTAGTAGTCGGGGCGCGACGTGTCGACCTTCTGCCGCCAGTCCACCATGAAGCCGGCGCGCGAGAGCTGTCGCGTGAAGTTCGCAACGTTCTTGGGCGTGAGCTCCATCGGATGCGCGCCGATCTTGAGCGCGTAGTTCTCCGAGTGAATCCCGAACGCGTCGAAGCCGAGCGGCTGGAAGACGTCGTGTCCGATGAGCCGGTGGTAGCGCGCGGAGATGTCGCTGCCCGTAAAGGCAAAGAGGTTCCCGACATGCAGCCCTTCGGCGCTCGGATACGGGAACATCATCAGCGCATAGAACGGCCGCGCGGGATCATCGAGCTTGGCGGCATTGGTGCCACGGGCGTCCCACGCGGCCTGCCACTTGGGCTCGACGGTCGCGGGCGTATACGGAGTCGGGAGTTCGGTCTCGGACATCCCTCTAACTTAATCGCCCGTTGCCTTCGTTTTGCCGCTTGCGTGGGCTTGGAGTTTGGCGCGTGGGTGTGGCGGCGGCGTGTCGTCCGAACGCTGGTGATCCGGGGTTGGGAAGCGCGGGCGCTGCGCGCCGCGCTCCCAAGCCCGGACACCCAGCGCTCGGACGACACACCGTCGCCACACCCCCAGGCACCCCCGCGTACCCGCTGTTCAGACCCCAGCGCAGGCAGGGCCACCCTCAAGCACGTCGGCCATCGCCGCGCGCCCCGCTCCCCAGGCGAGCGCCCAAAGGGCGCGTCGCCGACCGCAGTCCCGCGGCGCCCGAGCGCAGCCCGGGGCGCCGGCCCGTGTCTCGGCTGCGCGCTGGGTCTCCGGGCTTGGGAACGCCAAGGCGCAGCCGGCGGCGTTTCCCAACCCCGGAGACCAGTGCGCGGGCGAGACGCGGGCCGGCGCCCCCCCGGCACGACCTCTCAGGTCACCGCTTGTACAGGTAGGCCGCGTCCACGAGGCGTGCGCCAGCCGAGTCGCAGACGGCGAAGCGGCCGCCCGAGAACATGGTGGCCCCGCCGAAGCGACCGTCCTTGGTGATGGCGTAGAACTCGAGATCGAACTTCGGCCGCCCCTGCGCATTCAAGAGCCGCGCCTCGGTCGTGGCCACGACGCGCTCGAGCACCTTGAGGCAGGCCTCCTGCGGCCCCATCCCCTGGCGCATGAACTCGACGATCAGGAACGACGAGCAGGCCTTGATATTCGCCTCGCCGCGCCCCGTGCTCCCCGCCGCGCCCACGAGGTTGTCGCAGTACTGCCCCGCCCCGCAGATCGGCGAGTCGCCGATGCGCCCCGGGATCTTCCACGCCATGCCGCTGGTCGTCGTCACCGAGCCCAGGTCACCCTTGGCGTCCACCGCGTTCATGTTGATCGTCCCCGTCGAGAACTTGATCTTGATGTCCTCGTCGTGGTCGAGCCAGAAGTCGTTCGGATTGAGCCGTGCCTTCCAGCGCATCCAGTCCTGGCGGGTCTTTTCGGTGAGGAGATTCGTCTCCTTGAAGCCCATCGCCTTGGCGAACTTCTTGGCGCCGGCGCCGACGATCATGACGTGGTCGGTGTAGTCCATGACCGCCTTGGCCACGAGCGAGGGCGTGGCGATGTCTTCGATCGCCGCCACCGAACCGGCCCGCTTGGTCGGCCCGTGCATGCACGACGCATCGAGCTGCACGACCCCCTCTTCATTCGGGAAGCCGCCAAGCCCCACCGATTGATCGTCGGGGTCGAGCTCCTGAATGTTGACGCCGGCAATCGCGGCATCGAGCGGATCCTCGCCGGCCATGATCTTGTCGTAGGCGACCTTCACTCCCCGGATGCCGTTCGCCGACGACACCACGCAGGGCCGCGCCCGGAAGCCGGGGGTCGTACCGGGGGGCTCCAGCGGTTCGCCGGCGGGGTCGAACAGGTGATCGGGGAGGCGCGGCAGGAAGCCGGCCGCGGCCAGCGCCGAAGAGCGCTCAATGAAGTCGCGACGAGACAGTGGCATGGGTTCGGGTTGAGGACGCCTGAATGTCCGCCGCTCGCGTCCGTTTGGCCAGCGGGCGCGCACGAGGGTGGGCGTTGGTGCGCGCGCGTGGCGGGCACCTGCGCGGGCGCGTGGCGGCGCATGTCGCGGAGACGCCGGTGATCCCGGGTTCGGCAACGCCTTGGCTGCGCCGTCGGCGTTCCGAAGCCGGGACACCCGGCGCCTCCGCGACACACGCCGCCACGCGGGGCCGCCCTCGCGCACCACCCGGCCAGCTGTCGGGGCGGCCGCGGAATCCGAGCGCCAGGTCTCCGGGCTTCGGAACGCCAACGGCGAAGCCGAGGCGTTGCCGAACCCCGGAGACTGGCGCTCGGAGGCCGCGGTCGCCCCGACGGCCCGCACCGATTGGCCCGCACGGATTGGCCCGCACCGATTGGCCCGCATCGAAAGGCCGCGCACCGAATGGCCGCAGCCGGGTACCCAGACCCGTGTGGCGCTGACTGACGTCATCCGTCAGATATCCGAACACGCTGTTCCCACCTGTTTCTCCCCGCCATGACCACTCCGGCCGAAATCGCCGATCTGCTGCGCGCGACCTCGTTCCTCGATGGGCTCACCGACGCGCACCTCTGGAAGCTCTCCCGCCACGTCACCCCGCACACGCTCGCCGTTGACGAAACCATCTTCGTGGAAGGCGACGAACGGCAGCGGCTCGCCATCCTGATCACCGGCGCCGTCGCGATCGAAAAGTCGGGCGATGGCCGCACCACGCGCCTCGTGACCCTCGGGCCCGGCGAGGCCGTCGGCGAAGGGCTGCTGCTCGACGACACCGTGCACGGCACCACCGCGCGGGCCATCATGCCCGGCGTGGCGATGCTCATGAGCAAGCAGCAGCTCGATGACATCACGCGCGAGGCGCCGCAGCTCTATGCCGTGCTCGTGGGGCGTGCCGCCCGCTCCATCTCCGCCCGGCTCAAGCGCGCCGACGCCACGCTCGTGGGGCGTGGCCGCACGCTCGGCTTCGGCGGCCATCGCACGCGCGTCGAACACGACCTCCTGGGCGACCGCGAGGTCCCCTACGAAGCGCTCTACGGCGTGCAGACGCTGCGCGCCCTCGAGAACTTCCCGATCACCGGCATCCCGCTGCGCGAGTTCCCGGTGCTCATCGAATCGCTGGCGTGCGTGAAGGAAGCCGCGGCGCTGACGAACCAGGAATGCGGACTCCTCGATGCCGAAAAGACCGATGTGATCGTGCGCGCCGCGCGCGAAATCCGCGCCGGCCGGCATCACGAGCATTTCCTGGTGGATGTCATTCAGGGCGGTGCCGGCACGTCCACCAACATGAACGCCAACGAGGTGATCGCGAACCGCGCCCTCGAGCTGCTCAATCAGCCGCGCGGCACCTACGACGTGATCGGCCCCAACGATCATGTGAACCTGTCGCAGAGCACCAACGACGTGTATCCCACGGCCGTGCGCATCGCGCTCCACAAGAGCCTGAGCGTGTATCGCCGCGAGCTGGCGCGCCTTGCCGATGCCTTCGAAGTGAAGGGCACCGAGTTCGCGCCGCTGCTCAAGATGGGGCGCACGCAGATGCAGGATGCCGTGCCCATGACGCTCGGCCAGGAGTTCATGGCGTTTGCGCACACGCTCCGTGAGGATGTCGATCGGGTGGCCGAAGCACAGGGGCTCATCCGCGAGATCAATCTGGGCGCCACCGCGATCGGGACCGGCATCAATGCCCCGCCGGGCTACGCTGAGCTCGCCTGCAAGAAGCTCGCGGAGATCGCCGAAGTACCGGTCGTGACCGCGCCCGATCTGGTCGAGGCCACGAGCGACACCGGCGGGTTCGTGCAGCTCTCCGGCGTCCTCAAGCGCACGGCCACCAAGCTCTCCAAGATCTGCAACGATCTCCGACTACTTTCGTCGGGACCGCGCGCCGGCTTCGGCGAGATCAATCTGCCGGCGATGCAGCCCGGCTCGTCGATCATGCCGGGGAAGGTGAACCCGGTCATTCCCGAAGTGGTGAATCAGGTCTGCTTCGATGTCATCGGCGGGGACGTCACCGTCACGATGGCCGCCGAGGCGGGGCAGCTGCAGCTCAACGCCTTCGAGCCGGTTATCGCGTACCGGCTGCTCCGGAGCATCGACATGCTTCGGAACGCCTGTGCCGTGCTGCGCGAGCGCTGTGTGACCGGTATCACAGCCAACGCCGACCGCATGCGTCACTTCGTGGAGCACTCGATCGGCATCGTGACAGCCCTGGTGCCGGTGATTGGCTATCAAGAAGCGACCGACATTGCCCGAACGGCGCTCGCGAGTGGACGGGGCGTCTTTGATCTGGTTTTGGAACGTGGGCTCCTCACCCGGGAGCAGTTGGACGCCATTCTCAATCCGGCGGCCATGACGGCGCCACGGAACGTCACGCAGGAATTTTCTGCAGTCTCGCGCTCGGCGGCTCCAGCGGTAGAGTTGTAGCAGGCCCGGCGCTGGACCGCCGGGCGGCTGCTCTCCCGTGGGCCTTCGGGCCCACGGTTCACCCGCACCCGATTCGGCCCATGCGCATTGCCTCGCTCCGTTCGCGTCTCACGCTTGCCGGTGTGTTGCTCTTGTCGGGGTGCGGCGGTGGTGGCGATTCGACGGCGCCACCACCGAATCCGCCGCAGGTGCGCGGCGTGTCGGTCACGCCGGCGGCGGCCACGCTGCGAGTGGGTGATAGCCAATCGTTGAGTGCGCTCGTCGATGCGATCAACGGGGCCTCAACCGGTGTGACCTGGACGAGTGAGTCGCCCGCGGTGGCGAGCGTCTCCGCGAGTGGCACCGTGACGGCGGTCGCCGCCGGTACCGCGGTGATTCGCGCAACCTCCACGTTCAACGCCGCCTTCTCGGGCACCGCGCTCATCACGGTGCAGGCGCGTCGCACGATCAGCGTCTCGCCCGCTACCGTCTCGCTCGGTTCGGGGCAGACCGCCACGCTGGCGGCGAGCGTTTCCGGCGAGCCGGGCTTCCCCACCGCCGTTACCTGGCGCACGAGCACAGCGACGGTTGCGACGGTGAACGCCAGCAGCGGCGTGGTCACCGGCGTCGCGCTGGGGACGGCCACAATCACCGCGGTGAGCATCGGCGACACAACGCTGACCGCGACGGCAACCGTGAACATCGTTCCAGTCGTGCGTTCGGTGACCGTCACGCCCACCACCGCCTCGGTCTTCATCGGCAACACGCAGCAGATCACCGCTACCGTGAACGCCGATGCCGGCGCCGTGAATACGCTCACCTGGCGCACCAGCAATCCGGCCGTGGCCACCGTGAGCGGCACCGGCGTCGTCACGGCCGTCACGCTGGGCACCGCCACCATTACCGCGCTCTCCACCGCCGACACCACCAAGCGCGCGACCAGCGCGATTACGGTCCCGGCGCGCACCATTGCCGTCTCCATCACGCAGCGCAACGTGAGCGTGAATCCGGGCACGAGCCTGACGCTCAACGCCGTCGTGACCGCCGACCCGGGCGTCAACGCGAATGTGAACTGGACCTCGAGCAATGCGGCTGCGGCGACCATCAACGCGAGCGGCGTGCTGACGGGTGTCGCGAGCGGGTCCACGCTCATCACCGCGACCTCGCAGGCCGACAACACCAAGCGTGATACGCTCACGGTGAACGTGGTGCCGCGTCTGGCCGCCACGTGGACGCCAAGCCGCCTGGGTGGCGCGCTCTACGAAGATGTGGTGGCGATTGCCCCGATCGATGCCACGAACGCCTTTGCGGTGAATTCGGTGGGCGACCTCTATCGCTGGAACGGCACCGCGTGGGCGCCGAGTGCCACCGGCGCCAGCCTGGGCACGACGTTCTACGCGGTGCATGGCACGACTGCCACGAACGTGATCGCCGTTGGCTCGAATGGGGTGGTCGTCCGCTGGAACGGCACGACCTGGAACGCCATGGCGTCGGGCACGACGCGCGCGCTCTACGGCGTGTGGGTCGAAGACGCCACCACGGCGTATGCGGTGGGCGATAACGGCACCGTGCTGCGCCTCTCGGGGAACACGTGGAGCACGGAAGCGGCGGGCTCCACGGCCTCGCTCAACAGCGTGTGGTCGGGGAGTGGCGTGGTGTACGCGGTGGGCGCCAATGGCGAGATGCTCCGCAAGAGCGGCACCTGGAGCAAGGTCGCGTTGCCGACGCTCGAAACGCTGTACGCCGTGCACGGTCTCAGTGCTACGGACGTCGTGGCGGCCGGCGCGGCGGGCACGCTGCTCAAGTTCGACGGCACCACCTGGAGCACGCTGTCGGCCGGCGGGTTCTCCGGCGCGTTCTATGGGATCGACGGCAGCGCCGCGAATGGCGGACGTCGCTATCTCGTGGGCGACGGCGGTGTGGCGCAGCTCGATGGCGCGACGACGTCGATGGTGAGCACACCGTATGCGCCGCGCATGTACAGCGTGGAGATGGACGCCAGCGGCAACGTCTGGACGGGTGGGCAGCGCGGCATCGTCATGCGCGGCGCGGGAACGTGGAGCACGAACAACATGGCGCCCGACCTGCTCGATGTCTGGACGTCCACGCCAACGAGCGCCTATGCGGTGGGTGAGTTCGGGACCGTCTACCGGTGGAACGGCACCGCGTGGACGCGTCAGAATGTCCCGACCACGGTCACGCTCGAAGCGGTGTGGTCGCCCAATGCGAACGAAGCGTTTGCCGGCGGCGACAACGGCACGATCCTGCGCTTCAACGGCACGGCGTGGACGCTGATGACCGTGCCCACCACCGCGAGCATCTACAACCTCTGGGGCACCAGCAACAGCGATGTCTGGGCGGTCACCTCGGCTGGTGAAGTGCTGCGCTACAACGGCGTGACGTGGCAGCTCGCGGCGAATGCGCCGCAGCCGCTGTGGACGATCTTTGGCGTCTCCCCCACGCAGGTCATCGTGGCCGGTGAGAACGGGCTGGTGCAGCGCTTCAACGGCACCAGCTGGACCACGCTCACGGCCCCCGCCACCGGCACGCAGGCTGGCGTGTGGATGACGTCGGCGAGCGACATCTACGCCGTGGGCGCGAATGGCGCGGGCACCGTCGGCACCGCGTTCAACTACAACGGCACCGCGTGGAGTTCGCTGCAGGTCGGCTCGACGCGCATTCTCACCAGCATCTGGGGGCCGAGCCTCTTCGACCTCTACGCCACCGGCGATCAGGGCACGCTGCTGCGCTACAACGGCAACACGTGGACGGCGGTGAACACGGGCACGACCGATCTGCTCTGGAGCATTTCGTCGGCGCCGTCGGCGGTGGGCGGCGCCTTCGCCGTGGGCTACAACAGCACGGTGCTCGCCGGATCGGGGGGGAGCGCGCTGCGCGCCGGCCCGGCCGTCGTGGGTGGCTCGCTCGAGCCGCGCGCAGGCACCCGGGCCGTGCGCGGCGCCCTTCCCACCGGCGCCGCGCGCAAGGATCGGCGGTAGCGCGACGCCATCGCGGCCGGTGGCGGGGCTCCCCCCCGCCACCGGCACCAATCGAGCTGAACCGTGCGGTCCGTCACGGCGCCGACGCCCGTAACGGAACAATTGTGCCGGCCGTGTGACAATCCGGCCGAAAATCGCTACAACCCGTGCCACTGGTGTGCGTCAGTCGTCTTCGGGCTGGATGGAAGACGTTGGGCGCAGCGGGTCCGCCGGCACCGTGGTCGGATGATGTGGTCGCGAGCGCTCAGACCTTACCGGTACGCGCCGCACCATGCTCGACTCGTCTGCCTTTGCCCCTCTTCGCGCCCGCGTGATCCTCGCGGGCGCTGTGTTGCTGACCGGTCTCGCCGGTTGCGCCCCCGCCGATACGACCGGCCCGGGCGACAAGTCCGCCCCCGGCACGGCGACGCAGATCATCGCCTCGGTCACGTCGGTCGATCTCTTTTCGATCGGGGCGTCGGCGCAGGTCACGCTGCAGGTGAAGGACGCCAAGGGCGCGTACCTCTCGGGCCCCACGGTCACCTGGTCGAGCAACGACATCACCGTGGCCGACGTGTCCGGCTCCGGCGGTATCGCCGTCATCACCGCGCGCGCGCCGGGTCGCACGAGCATCCGCGCGGCGAGCGGCCCGATCTATCTCGACATTCCCGTCACGGTGAGCGCGGCGCGCGCCATCACCCTGACGCCGAGCAGTGTGCAGGTGCGCCTGGGCGATACGTATGCCTTCGTGCCGACGATCGACGCCGACGGCACCGCCAAGCCCGAAGTGCGCTGGACCACCGACAGTCCGGCGATCGCGTCGGTGTCGGCGAGTGGCACGGTCACGGGCATTACGGTGGGGACGACGGCGGTGCGCGTCACGGTGGTGGGCGATGCGCGACTGACCGCGTCGGCCACGGTGAACGTCGCCGCTCCGCGCTCGGTCAAGCTGTCGCCAACGACGCTCAGCGTGCCGGCTTTCGAAACGGCACTGCTGCAGGCCACGGTGGATGTGAACGCCGGTGAAAGCCCGGCGCTGACGTGGACCACGGACAATCCGAGCGTCGCCACGGTGGCGAGCAACGGTCAGGTGACGGGTGTGAGCGTGGGCACGACCAAGGTGCGCGCGGTGTCGGTTGCCGATCCGCGGGCCCGCGACTCGGCCACGATTCAGGTCACCGCGGTCCGCGCGGTGGTCGTGACGCCGGCCACCGCCTCCATGGCGACCGGTGAAACCAAGACGTTCATCGCCACGGTGAACAATCCGCCCAACGGCAACAGCGCGGTGATCTGGCGCTCGTCGAATCCGTCGGTGGCGATCGTCGCGTCGAACGGCATGGTGACGGGCGTCTCGCAGGGCTCGGCGACGATCACGGCGCTGGCCGCCGGCGACACCACGCGACAGGGCTCGGCGGTGGTGAGCATCGTGCCGGTGGTGCGCGACATCGATGTGCAGCCCACGGCGCTGAGCGTGTTCCCCGGTGAATCGCGCGCGCTCACGGCCACCGTGACCGCCGATCCCGGCATGTCCAATCAGGTGACGTGGACGTCGAGCAATCCGGCGATCGCGACCGTCAGCGCGTCGGGCAGCGTGACGGGTGTGGCGGCCGGGACGGCGCTGATCACGGCGCGGGCGGTTGGTGACTCGACGCGCACGGCGACCTCGCTGATCACGGTGCGGACCTCGCCGTCGGTGACGCTCTCCCCCACCGCGTTCACGCTGGGGCTCAACGAAACGAAGACCTTTGCCGCCACCGTGTCGGTGCCGGTGGGCGTATCGAACGCCGTGACCTGGACGTCGGCCGATCCGACGATCGCCACGGTGAACGGCAGTGGTGTGGTGACCGGCGTGGGCTTCGGCAACACGTCGATCACGGCCACCTCGGTGGCCGACCCGAACGCCAAGGCGAGCGCCGCGATTACCGTGGCGCCGCAGGTGACGGCCGTGAGTGTGTCGCCGGCGACCGCCACCGTGGCGCCGGGCGCCACGGTGCAGCTCACGCCGTCCGTCACGGCGCAGGGCGGCTTGTCCACCGCGGTGACCTTCCGCAGCAGCAACCCGAGCGTAGCCAGTGTGAACTTTGCCGGCGTCGTGTCGGCGATCGCGAACGGCGCGGCGACCATTACGGTGACCTCGGTCGCCGACACCACCAAGAAGGCCAGCGCGGCCATCACGGTGTCGTCGGGGCCGCTCCGCATGGCGTCGAGCTGGTCCACCACGCGCCTCGGCGGCGCGCTCTATGAAGACGTCGTCTCCCTCGACGCGGTGGACAACAGCACGGCGTTCGCCGTGAACTCGATCGGTGATGTCTTCCGCTACAACGGCACGAGCTGGCAGCTCGCGGCGGCCGGCAGCGCGTATGGCACGCAGTTCCTGTCGGTCAGCGCCGCCAGTGGCAGCGCCGCGGTCGCGGTCGGAACCAATGGCAAGATGATCCGCTTCGACGGCACGAGCTGGAGCGCGGTGAACACGGGGACCACCGCGACGTTGAACAGCGTGTGGCTCGAGACTGCGTCCAGCGGCTTTGCGGTGGGCGCGAACGGGACGGCGCTCCGCCTGTCCGGTGGCAGCTGGGCGCTCACGACGACCGGCTCCACGCAGACGCTGAATGCGGTGTGGTCCGTGAGTGGAATCGCCTACGCGGTAGGCAGTGCCGGCGAGATGCTTCGCTACAGCGGGGCGTGGTCACGCTACACCCCTGTCACCTCGGAAACGCTGTATGGCGTGAGCGGGACCTCAACGTCAGACGTCACGGCCGTCGGCACGTTCGGCACGATCCTCCGTTTCACCGGGAGCTCCTGGACCAAGGCGACCGTCTCCGAGACGTCGGACTTCTACGGCATCGTGACGAACCCGAACTCGGGCACGAGCTACATCGCCAGCGACGTGGGGCTGCTGCAGTACAGCGGCACGACGCTGTCGACGGTGAGCACGCCCTATGCGCCGCGCCTCTTTGCTGCGACACTCGATGCCAGCGGCGTGCTCTGGACGAGCGGGCAGCGCGGCAGCGTGATGCGGCAGGCTGGCGCGTGGGAAACGGTGAACCTCGCGCCCGATCTCATCGACGTCTGGACGTCGTCGGCCGCGAGCGCCTGGGCGGTGGGCGAGTTCGGTACGACGTATCGGTGGACCGGCAGCGCGTGGGCGCGCGTCGCCACGCCCACGACCGCCACGCTCAATGCGGTCTGGTCCCCGTCGGCCAGCGAAGCCTTCGCGGGCGGCGACAACGGCACCATGCTGCGCTGGAACGGCAGCAGCTGGAGCAGCATGAGCTTCCCGAGCTCGGCCAGCGTGTACGGCCTCTGGGGCTCGAGCAGCACGAACGTGTTTGCGGTGACCTCGGCCGGTGAAGTGGTCCGCTGGAACGGCTCGATCTGGCAGACGGTCGCCTCGGCCGGCAACTCGCTGTGGGCGATCCACGGCAGCTCGGCCAACGACATCATGGCGACCGGCGAAAATGGCGCCGCCCTCCGCTTCTCCGCGGGCACCTGGATTCCGTCGAACGTTTCCACCACGGGCACGCTGGCGGGCGTGTACGCCGGCGGTGGCTTCTACCTCTCGGTGGGCGCCAACAACACCGGCAGCGCGGGGCTCGCCTTCTCGTCGGCCAGCGGCACGAGCTGGACCAGCGTGAACACCGGCAGCACGCGCATCCTCACGTCGATCTGGGGGCCGTCGAGCAGCGATCTCTACGCCACCGGTGAGCAGGGTACGATCCTGCGCTACACCGGCAGCAGCTGGACGAGCATGACGACCGGCACCACGGACCTGTTCTGGAGCGTCTCCGGCGCGAGCGATGCCAGCGCGGGCTTCGCGGTGGGCTACAACAGCACGCTCGCCACCGCGACGTCAGGCACGTCCGTGATGGCGATGCGCGCCGGTCTCAGCGCCGGCGTGGCCAGCCTCAATCCGCGCAGCGGTGCGAAGCTGGTACGCGGCGCGCTCCCAAGCGGCGGTGCCCGCGAGCACCGGAAGCGCTAAAAGACCGTCGTACGTCTTCCCGCCGTATGTCTTCCCGCAGTTCGTCTTTCCGCCGTACGCCGTTCAATCCCGACTAAACGCCGCCAACGTCGGCCCCATCGCATCGATCGTCTCCCGCGCCGCCCAGCGATCGCGGCCGTTGTACAGGAAGGCGAAGGCCAGAATCTCGCCGTTCTCGGCGGTGACGTAACCGGCAAGACCAATGACGTCATTGGTCGTGCCGGTTTTCGCATGCAGGTTCCCCTGCGCCGGCGTGGCGCGCATGCGATTGCGCAGCAGCTCCGATTCCCCCGCCACCGGCAGGGAGGCATGGAAGGCGCTGCCCCAGCTGGCGTGGTGCGCGTGGTCGAGGAGCTGGACCATGGCGCGCGGCGTGACGCGATCGAGCACCGACAGGCCACTGCCATCACTGGCGACCACGGCATCCCCGCGCGCGCCAACCTGACGCGTGAGGAACTCCTGCAACGTGGCGTTGCCCGTCTCCGCCGAGCCGATCCCCTTGCGCTCAACACCGCGCGGGGCGTTGCGGAAGAGCATCTCGGCGAGGTGGTTGATGCTTTCGCGGTTCATCACCGAGATGAGCTTGGCAAGCGGAGGCGACGGCAGGCTGGTCACCAGCGTGGCCCCATCGGGGGTGCGGCCCACCTTGAGCTGCCCCTCAATACGGACCCCCTGCGCCTCGAGCGCCGAGCGGAACGCGCCACCGGTGAACGTCACCGGATCGCCCACCACCAGCTGATAGCGCACCGTCCCGGCGCGCGCGCCGATCGTGCCGGACACCACCACCCGATCATCGCCCACGCGCCGCGCACTGATGCGCGAGCCGCCGCCGGCCACCACGCGCACGGTGTTCGTGATCGAGAGCCCGGTGGTGGCCGGTTCGAGGAACACCTTGGCCGACCCGCCGGCGCTGCTGACCCCCACGATGACGATGTTCTCGTCCAGCGAGAGCGCCGAGAACGGGGCCGCGTAGCCGGCGCCGGCGTAGCGAGTGAGCCAGCCTTCGGGGATGCGACGGGATTCGAACGCACTCGCATCGGCAATGAGATCGCCCATGACGCGCTTGATCCCGGCGCCGGCCGTGAACTGCGCGAGCATCGTCATCGGCGCGTCGGGCCCGCCGCGGATGAAGCGCGGCGAGAGCGACGGATCGCCATCCCCCCGCAGAATGAGATTGCCGCGCAGCGTGCCGGTGACGGGATCGAAGCTCCCCTCACGCAGCACGTCAGTGCTGAAGGCATGCTCCGGTCCCAGGCGATCGAGCGCGATGGCCGACGTGAACAGCTTCATCGTACTGGCCGGCACGATCTGCTGGTCGGGCTGGTGCGCAAAGAGCGTATCGCCGCGCGAGATGCTGATGACCATCGCGCCCCATTCGCCGGTGCGCGTCCGGCTGGTCAGCAGCGTCGCGAGATCGGCGCTCAGCGCCGCGGCGCCACGCGGCGTGGTGTAGCGCAGGACCGGGACCACCGGCGTGCGTGTCCGTCGGGTGGTCCCGCGCGAGGCGCGCGTGGCGGGGCGCTTCTTGGTGACGGCGGGTCGCTTGGGCTGACGCTTCTTGCTTTGCTGCTGGGCGGCGGGCGCGGCCCGGACCGCCGTCGGCACCACGAGCGTGGTCCCGACGGCCAGCAGCGTACCGGTCACCACGCGAATCACGCGTCGAACAGAGAGCAACAGAGGCATCACACCTTGAGAACGTACCCGCGCTTCCAGGCGGCCCAGAGAATCAGGAACCAGAGCAGCACGAAGCAGACCGCATAGGCCAGCGAGGCTTCCCGCGGCGGAAGCCATGACGCATAGACCGTCTTGAACACGAATGTCTGCGCAGAGATCCGGGTGCCCGGCAGGCCCGGCTGGGCGCCCGGCGCCGTTTCCCAGGTCCAGATCGACGCGATGCACCGCGCCATCAGCCCGGAGCCCAGGAACGCCAGCATCGGGTTCGTGCCGTACACGACGAACGGAAAGGTCCACCGCCGCCACTGCATGACATCGATGATCCACATGCACGTCGCGAGCGACACCGCGCCCATACCGGCCGTGAAGAGCACGTAGGAGCTCGTCCAGATGCTCTTGTTGATCGGAAACACCCAGTTCCACATCAGTCCGAGCATCATCGCGATCGCACCGGCCGCAAACAACCCCGCGAGCCGATCCGTGAGCGGCTGCGTCTGTCGCGCGATCCATTTCCCCGAGAACGTGCCGAGCATCATCGTCCCCACCGCCGGGATCGTGCTCAGCAGTCCTTCCGGGTCCCAGGTCTTCGAACCGCTCCACAGGTGATTGACCCCGAAGACGGCGCGATCGAGCCAGGCGCTCAGCAACTGCTCGGGCTTGTCGAGCACGAAGCGCCCGGGGATGCCGGTGTCCGGCACCGGCACGAGGGTCTGCAGCGCCCAGTAGCCGAAGAGCAACGCGGCCACGATGACGACCTGCTGGCGGAGCGTAGTCCGCCAGGTGAGCAGCCCACCGAGCAGATACGCCACACCGATGCGCTGCAGGACGCCCATCACGCGCCAATGCTCGAGGCGATCCATCACGCGCTCACCCAGGCCAGCGCCCGGCAGATTGGGCGGCCACGTAAAGAACGGGAAGCCCGACAGCAGGAAGCCGAACAGGAAGATCAGCGCGCCGCGCTTGAGGATCTGACGCAGGATCGCCGATTCATCGTCGCCGCGCGCCCGTCGCGCGCGCAGCGACAGCTCGGTGGTGATCCCGACAATGAACAGAAAGAACGGGAAGATCAGATCCGTGGGCGTCCACCCGTTCCACTCGGCGTGCTCGAGCGGCGGATAGATCGCGGACCACGTTCCCGGGTTGTTGACGAGCAGCATCCCCGCGACGGTCATGCCGCGGAAGACATCCAGCGAGATGAGCCGCTCGGCGCGCGCGCTCACGGCTGCTTGGCGGGCGTTGGCGCGGGGACCGGCGCGGGCGCCGGGGTGGGCTTCTGGGGCGCCGTGAGCCGCCAGCCGGTCGAGTCACACTTCACCTCGATCGCACGATCGGGCGAGCTCTTGCCGTCATGATCGCCGCCCACGTAGTGCCCGCGGAGGTTCACCGTCACCGTGTTGCCGTTGTCGGTCTCGGTCTTGCCGCGGTAGATCACCAGCATGGTGGTGTACGGCCCGACATCGGCCAGCTTGGTCTTCACCTGCGCCTGCGCCTTGGGGTCGCCGTTCCAGAAGTAGGTCGGGCCCTTGGCCTGCAGCACCTTGAAGCCGTCCTCGGGGACGGCCGAGTCGGTGCCGTAGGCGGAGAGATAGCGCTGGGGCAGCGGGGAGGCCGTCTTGATGTACTCGAGCACGGCCAGGGAGACCGGGGTGGTATCGGGGCTGGTGCAGGCGGGGCCCTTGGCGGCCTGCTTGTTGCCGGCAGGTGAGGCCTGATCCTTCGGCGTCCCGCCACAGGCCGCCAGACCGGCAATCCAGACCGCCAGTACAAGTGAACCGTTACGGACGTGGGGGGTCGAATTCATGGCGGGTTCACCTGGCAGGTGGTACATCAACGGGGTGGGCTGCCTCACGGTCACTCAGAGTGACAGCGTCAGCGAGGTTTGTCGAGGGGCAACCTCGCGCACCCGAACGAGGAGGGATTGGACTGATGGCCTCGAACAACGCAGTCGTACGGGAAGGGATTTCTGCCGGCCTGATCGGCGCCACCGCCATCGCGGCGTGGTTCGGCATCCTCGACGCGGTCGAAGGACACATCTTCGACACCCCGGTGATGCTCGGCGGTTCGCTCGGCACGCTCTTCCTGCAGGGAGACCTGCCCAGCCGCGCCGGCGCCTTCCTGCTCTACACCGTGTTTCACTTCACCCTCTTCTGCGGCATCGGCCTGCTCTTCTCGTGGGTGGTGAACCACGCGGAGCGCGTACCGTCGGCCTTCATCGGCTTCGCCGGCCTCTTTGTGGCCTTCGAAGTGGGCTGGGTCGGGTGGACGTCGGTCCTCGCCGAAGGGTTCGGCACCCTGACCTGGGCACAGGTTTTCGTGGCCAACCTGATCGCGTCGGCCGCCATGGGCCTCTACATGTGGCGGCAGCACCCGGCGCTGCCGAGTCGCGTCAGCGCAGTGCTGGCCGGCGCGCAGGAGTAGGAGCGCGCGCTCAGTCCCAGTCGTAGTCGAGCATTTCTGCGAGAGCGGCCAGGCCGTCGCGCCATTGCGCGGCGGCCTGGTGCGCATCGGCGACCCCGCTGAACTCGATCGCCACCGCGCAGCGCGCATTTCCCTGGCGTTCGATCGCGAGGCTGACCTGCCCACCGCTGGGTAGATCGAACCGGACGAACCGTGGCGCGAGCGCGCTCACGACGCGGAAGCCCGGCTCTGGCGCCCAGTTCCGTCGCGAGGGATCGTTGACCGCCGCGTACACGGCCTTCGCCGGCACTTCGAACACGCGGTGCACCCGATCGGCGCCACCCGCGGGCGCCCGCGAGGACGATCGGGCTGGCGATCCCGATGACGGGCGAGGTGACTCGCCACGCGGGCGACGTGGCGGCTCGCTCCGAGGACGGCGCGGCGGCATCAGTGCGCCGTCTCGGCGTTGGTCGGCGCCACCCACCCGACCTGCGCGCTCGCTTCGCTGTCTTCCCCGCGCTTGGACCACTTGAAGAACACCACCGTCATCACCGCGTAGAAGAAGACACCGCCGGGGATCCACATGATCAACCCGCCGTACTGCTGGTCCTGCATCGGCGTGATGCCGAGGAGGCGCGGCGCCGTCGCGTACGCCGGATAGAGCAGCGTATCGGTCATGGCGATGTAGATCGAGATGATCGACATCGGAATGACCATCAGGAAGCAGTAGAGCATCTGCGCCGGGTACGCCGCGCGTGGCAGCTCGGGGAGCGGCGACATCAGCGGCCACCACATCAGCACGCTCACGGCGATGAACATCAGGTGCTGCACGATGTGCACCGGATGGTTCGCCAGCGCGAGGTTGTAGTTGGGCGGCAGATGCCAGAACGCGAGCACGAGATTGAACCACACGAAGCACGCCACAATGCCGGTGTGCTTCTTGGCCAGACGCCCGAGGAGCGCGACGCGCAGCAGCGGCCGCAGCATCCACCCCGGCGTGCCGGCAATCATCAGCGGCGGCACCACCAGCGTGAGGATCAGGTGCTGCACCATGTGCGCGCTGAACAGGTAGAAGTCGCTCAGGTCGTGGAGCGGCCCGTTCAGCGTGAAAAAGAGCAGCGCGAGCGCCGTGAAGAACGCCAGCTGCTGCAGCGGCGTCGGCCCCGCCGGCGCCGCCGCCAGGTCGAGTTGCGCCGCGGTCGCGGTCTCCGCGGTCACGCCCGCCGGAAAGCGATCCGCCGCCGAGGGCCCCTGCTTCGCACGCCACAGGTACACGCCGGCAAAGGCCGCGATGCCAATCGCGGTGCTCGGGTGCACGGAGAAGTCAGAAAGCGCGAGGCGGGCGACGGGGTGGAGCATGCTGAAAGCTAGCGAAAGACCCGTGAACCCCAAACCCAAGAACCCCAAACTCCAAACTGATCAGTTTGGAGTTTGGGGTTCTTGGGTTTGGGGTTCACGGGTTTACGAGATGACGCCCAACCGCAGCACCAACTTCGAGAACAGGAACATCAACCCGATCAGCGTCAGCGCGGCCACAATCAACGGGCCGGTGAAGAGCGCCCGGAACAGCTTGTTGTCGTACTTGAGGTGCATGTAGTACATGACGACGATGTAGAACTTCACCGCCGACATGATCAGCAGACTCGGGACGAACGCCGCGCTGGCGACGAACGACGGGATGTAGTAGGCCGCGACTTCGACGATCGTGATGACCGTGAGGATCACCGCGATCTTCCAGTACGTCGAGAAGTCCGGGTGATGCTCTTCGTGGGCGTGGGCGTGTGCGTGTGCGTGGTCAGCCATCATCGCCTCACTGAATCAGGTAAACGAGCGTGAAGATCGCGATCCACACGACGTCGACGAAGTGCCAGTACAGCGCGGCGATGTCGACGAGCAACGCGTCCGACGGCTTGAGACCGCGCTTGTAGTCGATCGCCAGCAGCGTGAGCAGCCAGAGCACACCGGCGGTCACGTGCGCGCCATGGAAGCCGGTCAGCGTGAAGAAGCTCGAGCCGAACAGGTTCGTGCGGATCGTGAGCCCTTCGTGGATGAACGACGTGAACTCGTAGGCCTGGAAGCCGAGGAACGTCGTGCCGAGGATCGCCGTGGCCCAGAGCCAGAGCTTCGACGACTCACGGATGCGATCCCAAGCCGTGTGCTTCGGCTTGTCGGCGTTCTGCACCGCGGCGAGCGCCATCACCATGGCGAACGACGACATGAGCAGCACGAACGTCGAGGCGGACGTGACCGGGATGTTCAGGATGGGCTTGAACACCTGGCCGGTGGCCGGATTGGTCCACGCCTCGTGCGGATACGGCCCCTCGGGGCTGCGACCCTTGTAGATGAGGTACGTGGAGATCAGCGACGCGAAGAGCATGCACTCGGACCCGATGAAGGTCCAAATGGCGATCTTGCGGTTGTCGAGCCCGAGCGACGTGTGATGGCCGCCGGCGTGTGCGTGGCCGTCGCCGTGGGCGGCGGGAGCAGTGGTGGCGGTCATCTTAGTGGTGATCCTCGAGGGGCGTGAGCAGCCAGTTGTAGAGCGAGCCGATCCAGATGACCGCGCCGACCAGCATCACGGCGGTCGCCGTCTTCCAGCTCGAATCCATGAACAACAGGCCGCCAAACATCACGATGATGCCGAAGGCCACGATGAGCGGCTGGATCGACGGGTTCGGCATCACGATGCCGAGCTCCTCGGCCGTCGGGATGCGCTTGCCCGCTTCTTCCGCGGCCGTCGTTTCGTGCACCAGCTCCGCGCCATCCTTCATGTTCCAGAGCGGATAGCGGCTCTTCACCTGCGGCAGCTCGGCGAAGTTGTAGTCAGGCGGCGGCGAGGGGATCGTCCACTCGAGCGTGGCCGCACCCCACGGGTTGCTCGACGCCGGCGGCCCCCCCTTCCAGCTCTTCATGACGTTGATCAGGCCGAAGAGCGTGCCGACCATCAGGATCCCCGTGCCGACCGTGGAGATCATGTTGAACAGCTCGAGGCCCTGCCCCGCATCGTACTGGTAGTAGCGACGCGGCATGCCGAGGAGCCCGCTGAAGTGCATCGGGAAGAACGTGAGGTTCATACCGATCAGCGAGATCCAGAAGTGCCAGTTGCCGAGCTTCTCGTCGAGGAAGCGGCCCGTGACCTTCGGGAAGTAGTAGTACATGCCGGCGAACAGGCCGAACACCGAGCCACCGAAGAGCACGTAGTGGAAGTGCGCCACGATGAAGTACGTGTCCGTCTGCTGCAGGTCGGCCGGCGGCGAGGAGTGCATCACGCCCGAGATGCCGCCGATCGTGAACATGCCCACCAGGCCGACCGCGAACTTCATGGCCGTCGTGAAGCGGATCTGACCGCCCCACATCGTCGCCAGCCAGTTGAAGATCTTCACGCCCGTCGGAATGGCGATGAGCATCGTGGCCAGCGAGAACACCGAGTCGGCGATCGGGCCCATGCCGACCGAGAACATGTGGTGCGCCCACACGCCGAAGCCGAGGAAGCCGATCAGGATGCCCGAGTACACCATCACCGGGTAGCCGAAGAGCGGCTTGCGCGAGAACGTCGGCAGCACTTCGGAGACGAGTCCGAAGGCCGGCAGGATCAGGATGTACACCTCGGGATGGCCGAACACCCAGAACAGGTGCTGCCAGAGCAGCGGGTCGGCGCCCTTGGCGATCGTATAGAAGTTCGTGCCGAAGAAGCGGTCGAACTGGAGGAACACGAGCGCGATCGTGATGACCGGGAAGGCCAGCACCACGAGGAACTGCACCACGAACGACATCCACGTGAAGATCGGCATGCGCATGAGCGACATGCCGGGGGCCCGCATGTTGATGATCGTGGTGATGAAGTTGAAGCCGGCCGCGAGCGACGAGATACCCAGGATCTGGAGGCCGAGCACCCAGAAATCCATGTTGTGCTGCGGCGAGAAGGCCTTCGTGCTCAGCGGGGCGTAGCCGAACCACCCACCGTCCGGCGCCATCGAGAAGAAGATCGGCACCGTGATGAAGATGCCGCCGAGCAGGTACACCCAGTACGAGAACGCGTTGAGTCGCGGGAAGGCGACGTCACGGGCGCCGATCTGGAGTGGGATGAGGAAATTGAAGAACGCCGCCGAGAGGGGCATGACGGCGAGGAAGATCATCGTCGTGCCGTGCATCGTGAACAGCTGGTTGTACATCTCGGCCGACACGATCTTGCCGTTCGGCGTGGCCAGCTGGGCACGGATGACGGCGGCCTCGAGGCCACCGAAGACGAAGAAGAACAGCCCGGAAATCAGGTAGAGCGCCCCGATGCGCTTGTGGTCCACCGTGGTGAGCCACGACCAGATCCCCGTGTTCGACGGGGCGGTCTTGGTCTGGGTGTACGGGGGCGCGGCAGCGATGGTTGCCATCGTGTCGTGTCAGTCGGTGACGGTTACTTGAGGGCCTGCAGGTAGGCGACGATATCGGCGATGTCGGCGTCGGTGAGACCGCCCACATTCACGACGTTCTTGCGCACGGGGTCCGTCAGGCCCTTGCCCATCGTGGGCATCAGGCTGCCGGGCTTCATGTGCGGCGCGCTCTTGATCCAGTACGCGAGATGCTTCGCGTCATTCGGATAGAGGCCGCCGGCGATCGTGTAGCGCGTGCCGATGTGCGTCAGGTTCGGCCCCACGATGCCCGCGCTCATCGGATTGCCCTTGATGGCATGACAGCCGATGCAGGTGCTTTTGCTGTAGATGTCCTTGCCGCGCGTCGCGTCGCCCTTGGCCAGCAGCCCTTCATCGAAGCGGATCGCGGTCGTGATGGGCGCCGTCGGAATGACGTGCTTGAACTCCTTCTCGAGCTTCTCGCGCGGGAAGACCCACACGGGCACCTCAGCCGGCGCCGGCTTGGTCGAATCGGCGGCGGGAGCCGCCGGCGCGTTCTGCTGCAGCGAGGCGAGCAGTACCGGCGCGGCGCCAGCGCCGCTCGGCACCGGGGCCACCGCGGCGGTCGACGTCGCCGGCGCGGCCACCGCCGCCGGGAAGATCGCGGCCTGCTTCTGATGCGCCGCCCACTGCTCGAACTCCGCCGGCGTCACCGTGAACACGCGGAAGCGCATGTTCGCGTGCGACGGACCGCAGAACTCGGCGCAGAAACCGTTCCACGCCGAGGTCGGCAGGTCGGCGTTCGGCGTGAACCAGAGATAGTTCGTCCGGTTCGAGATCAGGTCGCGCTTACCGCCCATCTGGGGAATCCAGAAGGAGTGCAGCACGTCCACCGTCTTGAGCTGGAAGCTGGCCGTCTTGCCCGTCGGCAGATACAGCTCGTTGGCCGTCGTGATGCCGTACTGCGGATAGCGGAACTCCCACCACCACTGATGGCCGATGACTTCGACCTGCAGCGCGTCCGGCGCGGCTTTCGCCTGCGTCTTGAAAATCGTGCGGACGGTGGGAATCGCGATGAAGATCAGGATGACCGCCGGAATGGCCGTCCACGTGATCTCAAGGACCGTATTGCCATGCACCTGCTTGGGCGTGGCCCCGCCGGGGCGACGGCGGAAACGGAAGATCGTATAAACCAACGCGACTTCGACGCCCACGAACACGATCGTGCCCCAGAACAAAAGCTTGTCCCAAAGCGCGTCCGTCGCGGTGTTGAAATCGGTGTTGTGCGAGAACGTCGAATTCGGATACTCGCCGCCACAAGCCGCGAGTCCGAGGACGAGTGCGCCCAGCAGCGCGGCGCTTGCCCATCGCCGCGGGCGGAACGTGCCAACCATGCCGGTTCCTGAGTGAGTGGGTACCGCCCACGGCAGTGCCGGTATCGGGAACCGGAACACGCATGAACGGGGGGAGTGGGGAGTAGCAAAGCGAAGCTAAACCGGCGTTTCAGGACCTCGCAAGCAAAGCCCGACGACTTCCAAGGGTTTGCCTGACTTTTGTGGTCGCAGTAACCCCTCAACGCATTTTTCACCGGTTTCTCAGTCCGAATCCGGTCCAATTTTTCGGGATCGGACCAGACCGAACTCGCACGGTGACATGACGTTTCGGGAAGCATCGGCAAGTCGTCTGTGAAACGTGATCCACCATCCGCACCGGACTCGGCTAGAGCGCGCCCGCCGCGGCGGCGCCCTCCTGGCGCTGACCCTCGCCGCCGCCTGCCAGAACGCCACGCGCACCACCGGCGTCCCGGTCGGGATCGGCATCGGCGCCGTCCCCGGGACCCCCGGCTACACCAGCATCACCCAGGGCGTCGAGCTGGCCATCGAGCAGCTCAAGGCCGAAGGGGCGACGTTCCGCCTGCGCGCCCCGGCCCCCGACGCCAAGTCGGCCGTGCAGGTCGCCCAGCAGCTGAGCGCCGACCCCGCCGTCCTCGCCGTGATCGGCCACCCGGAGAGTGGCAACACCCTGGAGACCGTGCCGGTCTACGCCGACGCCGAGCATCAGGGCGCCGACGGCGTCGTGATTCTGTCCCCCACCGCCACCTCGCCGCGCCTCACTGGCGTCAGCCCGTGGTTCTTCCGCATTGCCCCGAGTGATGCCGACGTGGCGCGATTCGCCGCCAGCTGGGTCCTCGACTCGCTGAGCGCACGCCGCGCCGCGGTGATCTACCGCAATGACTCCTACGGCCGCGACTGGACCGAGACCTTTGCCCGGGCCTTTGCCCCCGGCGGGCAGATCATCCTGCGCGAACCGTATCTCACCGGCGCGGTCGAGTGGGACGCCTACGCCGCCCTGCTCGCCAAGGTGCGCCCCGATGTCGTGCTCTTTCCGGGCGACGCGGACGACGCGCTGGCGCTGATCCAAGCGCTGCGCGAACTCAACGTGACGATCCCCTTCGTGGGCGGCGATGGCACCGAAGCGATCAAGCAGGCCGCGGATGCCGAAGGCGCCCACTACGTGACCTTCTTCAGCGCCGCCCAGGCAACGGGCGCTGAAGCCGAGCGCTTCCTCGCCCGGTACCGCGAGCGCTACCACACCGATCCTGACTACTTCGCGGCCCAGGCCTACGACGCCGCGCTGGTCATCGGCCGCACGGCCACGCGGGGGGCCCGCACGCGCACCGCGCTGCGGTTGGCCCTCGAAAAAGTGGGCGGGGATGCGCCGTCCATCGATGGCGCCGGCGGCCCGATCGGCTTCCGCCGCAATCACGATGTGCAGGCGCGGCGCCTCTTTGTCGCCCGCGTTGCGCCGCTCGCCGAGGGAACACCGTGATGCGGCGCCTGCTCGCCCTGCTCCGCCTCGACACCATCACCGCGCGGCTCGCGGTGGGCTTTGGCATGTCCACCACGTTGCTCCTCGTGGCGGGGCTTCTGGGCTGGTACGGCCTGACGCGCACCAATCGTGACACCGACGCCACCGTCCGCGGACTCGCCGAACGCTCGGAGTTCATCGAGCGCACCACGACCACCGTGCTGCGCGAGCTGGTGGCCGGGCTGCGGTCGGTCTCCACGCGGCGCAGCGAAGACGAAGCGCGCTACCAGGCACTCGTGCGTGAAGCCGAGGCACTGCGGCGCGACGCGCTCAAGCGCGCCGATCTGTCGTTCGAGGAACGCCGCCGACTGGAAGCGGTGGGGCGGCTGCAGGCGGAGCTCGAAGTTCGCCTCGCCGTCACCCGTGCCTGGCAGAGTGTGGGACGCGAGCCGGAAGCGGAGCGGGTGCTCGCGGCCACCGTCAGCGACATGCAGACGGTGGAGAACGAACTGCGCGTACTGCGCCGCGAAGCCCGCGACCGGGCGTCGGCGTCGATGGACCGCATGGCGGAACAGCTGCATGACACCGAGGCGGTGCTGGCCGTGGTGGTGGCGCTCGCCTTTGGCGTGGCGGCCTTCTTTGGCCTCACCACCGCCCGGGCCGTCACCGAACCCCTGGCCCGCCTGCGCGATGGTATGAAGGCGATCGGCGCCGGCGACCTGCGCGACCCCGCCCCGTCGCTGACGCCCGACAGCGCGGTGGCGCGCGAGTACGCCGAGCTCATCGAGGCCATGCAGCAGGCGCGTGAGCGCCTGCGTGGGCTCCTCTCCCGCGTGAAGGTCGAGGCCGATCACGTCACCGTCGCCGCCAGCGAATTGCGCGCCTCGTCGTCATCGGCTGCCGCCTCCACGCAGCATGTCACCGCCGCCGTGATGGAGATCTCACACGGCGCCAGCGTGCAGCTCACGGCGCTCAACTACGCGAGTGATACGGTCAAGATCCTCGCCGAAGCGGGCGCCACGATCGGCGAAGCGGCCGATGAAACCGATCGCGTGGGGCGCGAAATCCGGAGCACGACCAATCACGCGCGCGATCAGGTCCAGATCGCCGTGGATACGCTGCTTGGCGCCCGTGAAGCGGCGACGCACACGCGCGATGAGATGGGCGCCCTGCGGGATGCCACGGGCGTGATCGACGATTTCGTGAACGTCATTTCCGAGATCGCGACTCAGACCAACCTGCTCGCGCTCAACGCGTCCATCGAGGCCGCCCGCGCCGGTGCCTCGGGGCGCGGCTTTGCGGTGGTCGCGCAGGAAGTGCGCGCGCTCGCCGAACAAAGCGCGCATGCCGCCGGTGAAGTCACCGAGAACGTGAAGCGGCTGCGCGCGCGCATTGCGAGCGCGTCCACGGCCGTGGATTCGGGGGCCGGTCGCCTGCGCGACGTCGAGACGGTGGCCGAAGCGGTGGGCACGGCGCTGTCGCGCATCGAACACGCCGTGGCCCAGGTCGAAGGCGCCGCGTCCCGCGTGAATGGGGCGGTCGATGCGAACCGACAGTCGCTCGCCGTGGTGCAACGCTCGCTCACCTCGGCCCGTGATACCGCCGAAGGTCATGCCGCCGCGGCCGAAGAGGTCGCCGCCAGTACCGAAGAGACCTCAGCGGCCGCGGAAGAAGTGAGCGCGACCGCCGAGATGCTCCAAACGGCGAGTGTCCGGGTCCGTCAGCTGGTGAGCGAGTTCCGGGTCTAGCGTTCGCGCACGGTGATGCCGCGCGCCGCCAGCTTGTCGAAGTACGCCTGGGCCGGCACGCACTCATCGGGCGTGTGCACGCCCGGCGCGATCTGGCCGCCGGCCTGCAACTGGCCCGTGATCGACAGCGTGAAGCCCGTGGTCCGCATCATGGCCGAGAGGCCATGCGCGGTGTCGTAGCGATCCACGACCTCCCACGTCCGCGTCCCGGCGACGCCATCCTTTACCCCCTGCACCACCACGCGCAGCGCCACCAGATCGGGCTTGCCCTTGCGCAGATGATCACCGGCGACCTTCACGAACACGTCGCGCGGTGACACCGCCTGCCCCTTCACCGACACCTCGGTGCGGTCGAGCAATCCGAGATCGCGAATGCTGCGCATGATCGCGGCGTGCCCCGGATAGCGCAGCGTCTTGTACTCCATGAAGGGAATTTCACCGGCGTAGCGGTAGACCATCGTGGAGAGTCCGCCCGCCGTGTGGAACGCTTCGAGATCGCCAATGGGCGCGTCGAAGGGCACCGTTTCCACTTCGGACAAGGCGTCGACCGTGCGGGGCTGGCCGTCGCGTACCACCAGCGACGGCGTGGTGTAATAGTCCACCATGCCCTCGATCGAGTACGCGATCTGATACCCGAGGGGCGGTTCCGGGACCTGCGGCAGCCCACCAACAAACAGTTGGACGCGGGTGACGGTATCGAAGCAGGTGATGCCGTGCTGGGCGATGATATTGACCATGCCCGGCGCGAGGCCGGTGTCGGGGACGATGCTGATCCCCTTGGCCACGGCGGCGTCATGCAACCGCTTCTGCTGTTGGACAATCTCGGTGTTGCCGCCGAGGTCGGTGAAATGCACACCGGCCTCAACCGCGAGCTGCGCGAGACGGCCGTTGAAGTAGTACGGAATGGCGCTGAGCACGGCATCACAGCGGGCAAACGCGGCACGCACGGCGGCGTCATCACGCACATCGAGCGTGATCGGCACCAGTCGTGCACCGTGCGGTCCGTGGCTGTGGTCGCCGTGCAGAAAGGCGGGCAGGACCGAAACGTTCATGTCGGCGAGCAGCACCTGCGTGACCGACGATTCACGAAGCAAATCGAACGCGCACGCCGTGCCTTGCAGCCCGGCGCCGAGTACGAGCAGACGCATCGGGGACTCCAGATGGGTGGGGAAGTGGTAACCGGGAAGCTAACGACTGACCCCGCCGCATGGCGGTCACGGCTGCTGGAGAGCAGCGCGTCCCTGACGCGCGTGCTGGAACGGGTGCAGCGCGTCGCGGTGATCGGCATCAAGCCCGCGCAGGTGGGCGGCCCCGCGTTTTACGTGCCGGAAGTGATGCAGGCCGTGGGCTACGAGATCGTCCCGGTCCCGGTCTACTATCCGGAGGTCGAGGTGATCTTGGGCGCGCCGGTGCATCGATCCCTGCGCACCATCGAGGGCCCGATCGACATGGTGCAGATCTTCCGGCGCCCGGCGGATGTGCCCCGGCACCTGGACGAGATCCTGGCGGCGGCCCCGCAGGTGGTCTGGATGCAGCTCGGGATCCGCCACGATGCGGTCGCCGAGACGCTCGCCAAGGCCGGCATTGACGTGGTGCAGGACCGCTGCGTGAAGGTCGAGCTGGCCCGGATGGGGCGGTAAGCGGCTCGGGGCCGCGCGCCCCGCGCCCCACTACATGCGGACGCGGTTCCGCCCTTCGGCCTTGGCGCGATAGAGCGCGGCGTCGGCGCGCTGGAAGAGATCCTCGACGTTCTCGATGCGGGCGGCCGGGAAGACCGCCACCCCCACCGAGGCGGTGAGCCGGAGCGGCTCCGCCAGCGCCTCGCGCGCGAACGGATGCGTCTCGACCGCCACGCGAATGCGCTCGGCGAAGCTTTCGGCGCCGGCATCATCGGTTTCGGGGAGCAGCACCAGAAACTCCTCGCCGCCGTAGCGCGCTACGATGTCGCTGCCGCGGATGGTCTGCGCGAGCAGCTGCGCCACGTCACGGAGCACGTCGTCACCCACGAGGTGCCCAAAGGTGTCGTTGATGCGCTTGAAGTGATCGAGGTCGATCATCAGCAGCGCCAGCGTGCTGTCGTAGCGGAGCGCCCGCTCCATCTCGGCCGTGATGCGCTCGGTGAGCGCACGGCGGTTGAGCAGCTGCGTGAGCGGGTCGGTCTGGGCGAGCTGTTCGAGGCGCGCGTTGTCGGCCATGGTGCTTTCGACGAGCTGCGCGCGCTGAATGACCGCCACGGCGGCCGTCAGCACCGCTTCGGCGAACTCGAGATCCTCCGGACCGAAGCGTTCCTGCTCCTTCGTACGCCGCACCAGGAAGACCCCGTACTGGCCGCGGTCGATGGAGAACGGCAGTGCGATCACCGAGCGGATCTGCATCTCGATCCCTTCGGCGTCCCACAGGCCGCGCACGTTGTCATAGATCGCGTGTGTATCGACGTCTTCGATCAGCATCGGCTGGCCACTTTCGAGCGCCGCCTTGAGTTCCGGATAGCGCTCCAGCTGCACCGTGAGGTGCTGCAGCGTCGGATCTTCAAAGGCCGCCACGACGGTCGCGGTCTGATCACCGGGCTGCGCAAGGACCACGGAGCAGTGCGAGACGTTGAGCGCACGCGCCGCGCGCCGCACCAGCAGATGAAAGAGCTCGGTGACCGACAGGTCGCCCGTGACCTCGTGCAGGATGTCCACCAGCTTCCGGCGGCTGTCGGCATCCTGTTGGGCGCGCAGCAGCGCCTCTTCGGTGCGCACGAGCGCCAGACGCGTGGAGCGCAGCAGCGCCCCCATGCGCAGCTGCGCCTGCACGCGGGCGAGCAGCTCCTTGGGGCGATACGGCTTGCGAATGAAGTCGGCCGCCCCGAGCCCCAGGGAGCGCACGGAGGCTTCCTCGGGCGGCTGCGCCGAGAGCATGAGCACCGGCAAATCGCGCCAGCGCTCTTCGCCCTTGATGCGCTCCAGCAGCTGGCAGCCGTCCGCATCAGGCATGAGGATGTCGAGCAGCAGGAGATCCGGCGCCTTCTTCTCCAACTGCTCCAGGCACGCATTTCCGCCGCGGGCAGGCACGACATCGTATCCGTTCTCCTGGAGCAACCAGGTCACGGATTCGAGTACTGCTTCGTCGTCGTCGGCTACCAGGATGCGCGACGTCGCCATTCCGACTCCTCAAGAAGTGGCGCGCGTCGATGGTGACGCGCGCCCCGTACAGTCACTGTGACAGACGACGGCGAATTACTCGCCGTCACCCGCCTCGGGAGCGTCAGCGGCGCCGTCGCCCTCGCCTTCATCCTTGTCCTCAGGGATGACGCGCGCGACGGCCGAGACCACATCCTGATCATCGAGCGCCACGAGCTTGACGCCCTGCGCAATCCGTCCGGTCACGCGAATCTCGCTCACCTTGGTGCGGATCGCGATACCGCCCTTCGTCATGAGCATGAGCTCATCCTCGGGGACGACCTCCATGAGCGCGACCACATGGCCGGTCTTGGCTGTGAGATCGAGCGTCTTGATCCCCTTGCCACCACGCTTCTGCACGCGGTACTCGCTCACCTCACTGCACTTGCCGAGCCCCTTCTCCGTCACGACCAGCAGCGTGGCTTCGCGCTTGATGACCACCATGCCGACCACGGCATCGTTGATCTTGAGCTCGATGCCCTTCACGCCGGTGGTGTCGCGTCCCATCTCGCGCACATCGCTCTCATGGAAGCGGACCGAGAGGCCGTCCCGCGTGGCGAGCACCACGTCGTTGTTGCCGCTCGTCATCTGCACGTCCATCAGCTCATCGTCTTCCTCGATCTTGATGGCCTTGATGCCCGTGCTGCGCGGGTTCGAGTACTGGCTCAGCGCCGTCTTCTTCACCGTGCCGTTCTTGGTGCAGAAGAGCAGGAATTCGGTATCGCTGAACTCCTTGGTCACCACGATGGCGCGAATGCGCGTGTCGGGGGTGACGTTGATCAGGTTCACGATCGGCTTGCCGCGCGTGTTGCGCCCGGCCTCCGGCAGTTCATGCACCTTGAGCCAGAAGCAGCGGCCGTCGTTGGTGAAGATGAGCATGTACGTGTGCGTACTCGCCACGTAGAAGCGTTCCATGAAGTCATTTTCCTTCAGGTCCGCACTCGCCTTCCCACGTCCGCCCCGCGCCTGCTTGTTGTACAGCGACAGGCGCGTGCGCTTGATGTAGCCGCCGTGCGAGATGGTCACGACCATCTCCTCTTCGGCGATCAGGTCTTCGATCGAGAACTCGCCTTCGTCGCTCACGATCTCCGTGCGGCGCGCATCGCCGTACGTCTCGGCGACCTTGAGCAGCTCGCCCTTGAGGATCTCCATGCGACGCGGCTTCGACTCCAGGATGCTGCGCAGATTGAGGATCTCGGCGCGCACTTCCTTGAGCTCTTCTTCCAGCTTGTCACGCTCGAGGCCGGTGAGCTTGGCCAGGCGCATGTTGAGGATCGCTTCCGCCTGCCGCTCGGAGAGCCCGAAGCGCGACTGGAGCTGCAGGCTGGCGGTGGGCGTGTCCTCGGCGGCGCGGATGAGCTTGATCACCTCGTCGATGTTGTCGACGGCGATCTTCAACCCTTCCAGGATGTGCTCGCGCTCCAGCGCCTTGTCCAACTGGAACTGGGTGCGGCGCACGATCACTTCGTGGCGGTGCTCGATGTAGTGCTCGAGGCACTGCTTGAGCGTGAGCACCTTCGGCACGAGCTGGCGCGTGTTCGGATCGGGCACGAGCGCCAGCATGATCACACCGAACGTGCTCTGCATGGCGGTGTGCTTGTACAGCTGGTTGAGCACCACGCGCGGAATCGCATCGCGCTTGAGCTCCACCACCACGCGGATCCCGTCGCGGTCGGACTCATCACGCAGCGCGCTGATGCCGGTGAGCTTCTGCTCACGCACCAGCTCGGCGATGTCCTGCACCAGCTTGGCCTTGTTGACCTGGTACGGGACCTCGGTGATGACGATCTGCGACTTGCCGCTCGATTCCTTCTCCTCGATCACGGCGCGCGCGCGCATCACGATGCGGCCACGGCCGGTATCCTGATAATCGGCGATGCCGGCGCGGCCGTAGATGTAGCCGCCGGTCGGGAAGTCCGGGCCCTTCACGAACTTGCGCAGCGCCGGCCCGTCGAGCTCCGGGTTGTCGATGAGCGCGACCACGGCGCTCACGACTTCCTTGAGGTTGTGCGGCGGGATGTTCGTGGCCATGCCAACGGCAATGCCCGACGACCCGTTCACCAGCAGGTTCGGGAAGCCGCTCGGCAGCACGCGCGGCTCTTCGAGCCGGTCGTCGAAGTTGGGCGCGAAGTCGACCGTGTTCTGGTCGATGTCGTTGAGCAGCTCCACCGCCATGCGCGTCAGGCGCGCTTCGGTGTAGCGGTAGGCGGCCGCGCCGTCGCCGTCCATCGAGCCGAAGTTGCCCTGACCATCGACGAGCGGGTAGCGCAGCGAGAAGTCCTGCACCATGCGGACAAGCGCGTCGTACACGCTGCTGTCGCCGTGTGGGTGATACTTGCCGAGCACGTCACCGACGACCGTCGCCGACTTCTTGTACGGGCGGCCGGGGAGCAGCCCCAACTCATTCATGGCGTACAGCACGCGGCGATGCACGGGCTTGAGACCGTCACGCACGTCCGGGAGGGCGCGCGAGACGATGACGCTCATGGAGTAGTTGATGAACGATTCCTTGATCTCCTCGTCGATCAGACGGGGCAGGATGCGTTCGCGGGCGTTGGGAGCGGTCATGTACGGCTCTGGCAGGGGGTCCGACGTAATGCACTACAGCCGGGGAAATTTAACCGGGAGCTTGCCCGGATTCACATAGGCCGGCACCGCCGTTCACCCATTACCCACGACCAAAAACCCGAAACCCGGAACTGATCGGTTCCGGGTTTCGGGTTCCAGGTCGTGGGTCGTGGGTTGACGGCGGTTCGGGCGGGCCTTATCGGGCGGCCACCTTCGCCTGCGCCACCGCCGCCTCCCGGGCGGCTTCCTCGGCCTCGTCGGCGGCGTCCGCCGCGTCTTCCGAGTTCTCCTCGGCCAGCTCCTCGGCCTCCTCGGCCGCCGCCTCGGCGTCGATCGCCCGGCGCTCGGCCTGATACCGCTCGTACCAGTCGCGGGTGATCTCGGCGGCCAGCTCGCGGTTGCCGAGGCCAAAAGAGAGCGCCAGCGCCAGGGCAACCGCGCCGAACAGGATGGCGAACGCGGTCGTGACGATATCGGTGGCGATCCCCAGCTCCTGGAGCGCCATGAACACCGCCAGCACGATCACGCCCGCCCGACCCGTGCGGGCGAGCCAGGGGCCGCCATGCAGGCCACCGGCCGAGGCCATGATGAGACCGCCCACAAAGCCGCCGAGCACGATGCCGAGGATGATGATCACGATGGCCGCGATCACGCTCGGGATGTAGCTCATGAGCTCGGTGAACACATTCGCGAGCGAGTCGAGCCCGATGGCGCTCGCCGCGATCAGCAGCACGGCGAACATCACGACCCAGAAGAGCAGGTTCGCGAGCACCTTGGCCGGATTCAGATGCGACCCCGACCGCTCCACCGCCTGCAGCACGCCGCCGCGCTCGAGCAGCTGATTGAAGCGCATCCGACGCAGGAGGCGCGCGGTCCCCTTCTCCACCACCTTCGCGACGAGATAGCCGGCGAAGAGAATCACCAGCGCCCCGAAGAGCGCGGGCACGAACTCGCCGAGGAGCGAGAAGCTTTGCTGGAGCCGTTCGCTGAACGTGCTCGTGGTGGTCGGCGATCCGGTCGCCGCCTGCGTAGCCGCAGTGGCGAGGTGCAATGAATCCGCGAGGGGAACCGCTGTCTGCTGGAACAAGGCGCGAGGTATTGGAGACATCAGAGAACCTGCACGAAACTAGTGCCGTCACCGACGCAATACGGAGGGTCCCTGCCGGCGGTTGCGCCCGGTTGCCACCGGACCTAGAGGCGCGTGCCCCGCTTCACGTCGAAGATGGCACTGCGTTTACAGCTTGGACAGAGCAGCCACTCGCGCTGGCGATGATACCCAAGGCCAAAGGATCCGCCGCCGATGGGGCGTCGGGTCATCGGCACGGCACAGCGCGGGCAGTCGGGTAGCGTCCCGCGCTGCACCGCGTCGCGCAGGGCGCGCTCTTCCTCGGCCGTGTAGCGCGCCGCTTCGCCGGTCGAGCCGCCGGACGGTCCCGTCACGGGTCGGCCACCCGGATGACCACCTTCCCGAACTGCTGCCCCGATTCGAGACGGGCGTAGCCGCGGGCGGCTTCGTCGAGACGCCACACCGAGTCGACGGGTGGCTGCAGGGCGCCGGCCCGGAAGTGTGCGGTCATGGCATCGAACTCGGCGTCGTTGCCCATGGTGGAGCCCATCAGCGTCCACTGGTTCCAGAACATGCGGCGGACATCGACCTGCACGAAGGGGCCACTCGTCCCCCCGCAGGTCACCAGGCGGCCGCGTCGGCCGAGCGCGATGAGCGACTGCGGCCAGGTAGCTTCGCCCACCGAGTCGATCACCACATCGACCCCGCGCTTCCCGGTCGCGGCGCGAATGCGCTTCCCCAGATCGGGCTCGCGGTGGTCGAGGCCATGATCGGCGCCGAGCGCCTGCGCGCGGGCCAGCTTGTCGGTAGAGCCGCTGGTGACCCAGGTCGTGGCGCCGGTGAGCCTGGCGATCTGCAGCGACGCCAGGGCCACACCGCCGCCGATCCCCCAGATGAGCACCTGATCTTCAGCACGCAGGCGGGCCCGGGTGTGCAACATCCGCCAGGCGGTCAGCGTCGCCAGCGGAAAGGCCGCGGCGGCCTCCCAGCTGATCGTCTCGGGGAAAGTACGGACGTTGGCTTCGGGGACGGTGACGTACTCGGCGATCGTCCCCGGGCGGTGCTCCCCGAGAATGCCGTAGGTGAGGCAGAGCGGCTGGTCCTGGTCGCGGCAGTACTCGCAGCGGCACTGGCGATCGACCACGCCCGGATTGAGCAGCACCCGGTCGCCCGGCTTGACGCTGGTGACGGCCGACCCGACGGCATCGACGACGCCGGCGCCGTCCGAGCCGAGCGGCATGCCGGGCACAATGCGCGAGCCGGGAATCCCGGCGAGCACCCACAGGTCGAGACGGTTCAGAGCGGCGGCGATGATCCGGACGCGCACCGCATCGGGCGCGTCGACGCCCGGGGTCGGGGCGTCGGACACCACCCGGAGCTGGTCGGGGCCGCCGTGGGCGGCGAAGGTTAGGGCGCGCATACCGGATCTACGTTAGTGGAACGGCGCGCGTGGGTATATTGCGGTCCCACTTCCCGGTTCAACTTCAGCAGGTTGCTCATGTCGTCCATCAAAGTCCCGCCGCTTGGCGAATCGATCGTTGAGGCCACCGTTTCCCGTTGGCTCAAGAAAGAGGGCGACACGGTCGCCACGGGTGATACGCTCGTGGAGCTCGAGACGGACAAGATCACGGTCGAAGTGCCCGCGCTCGAAGGGGGCGTGCTGGTGAAGCGGCTCAAGGCCGAGGGCGACGTGGTGGCCGTTGGCGAAGCGCTCGGTGAACTCGGCGCCGCTGGCGCAGCCGTTGCGGCGCCCGCCACGGCGAACGCCACGGCGAACGCCACGGCGAACGCCACGGCGAACGCCACGGCGAACGCCACGGCGAACGCCACGGCGCCGGCTGCCGCGCCAGTCGCGGCCCCGACCGCGAGCGAGGCCAAGGTCTCCCCCGCCGCTGCGCGCCTGGCGACAGAGTCCGGGATCAACCCCGCCGATGTGACCGGCACGGGCCGCGGCGGCGTGGTGAGCAAAGCCGACGTGATGGCCGCGTCCGCGCCCACGGCCTCCGCGGGCGCCGCGCCAGCCAGCCCCTCCGCGAAAGAAACAGGAGCGGCGCCAGCCGCCGCCGCTCCCTCCGCGCCCTCGCCATCCGCTCCGCGCGAGACTCGGGAGAAGATGACGACCCGGCGCAAGCGGATTGCCGAGAATCTGCTGCAGTCCCAGCACGCCACGGCGCACCTGACGACCTTCAACGAAATCGACATGACCGCGATCACGGCGCTCCGCGAGCGCCTCAAGGATCGGGTCGAGAAGGAACAGGGCGTCAAGCTGTCGTTCATGCCCTTCTTCGCGAAAGCGGCGACGCTCGCGCTCAAGGCGTATCCGGTGGTGAACGCGCAGATCGACGGCGAGACGATCGTCTACAAGCACTACGTGAACATGGGCATCGCGGTGGCCAGCGACGCCGGGCTCGTGGTGCCGAACATCAAGGACTGCGACCAGAAGAGCGTCGTGCAGATCGGCAAGGACATCGGCGCCGTCGCCAAGCGGGCGCGCGATGGCAAGCTGTCGATGGATGACCTCACCGGCGGCACGTTCACGATCACGAACGGCGGCGTCTTCGGCTCACTCGTCTCGACGCCGATCATCAACTACCCCCAGGTCGGCATCCTGGGCCTCCACAAGATCCAGGATCGCCCCGTGGCGATCGAGGGCAAGGTGGAGATCCGCCCGATGATGTACATCGCCCTCAGCTACGACCACCGCATCATCGACGGCCAGCAGGCCGTGCTGTTCCTGGTCCGCGTGAAGGAGCTGATGGAAGATCCCGCCGCGATGCTCGTCTATTGAGAGAGCGTTCGTCTGGCATCGCAGGTCAGAAGTCAGGCGGAAGGAGCAAGGGGGGAGTGCCGTGGTGGCACTCCCCCCTCTGTCCTTCCCCCTGGCCCCTGACCAACGGTGCCCCTCGAGCGCCCCACACCTGCGGTTCGCCCCAAAGCCCGCAAACCACTCTCCCAAATGCACCACGACGCCCCTACGCGTGAGCGCGGGACGTCGGGCTTCGCAGGACCACGTTTTCAACGCGAGGGTTGGGGCCGTGGCCTACGATGTTGGGGCTGATATGGCAGGGCACAGCGAGAATCGTGCCGTCAGCCTATGGACGCGGCGACCGCGTACAGGTAACGACCCCATCATGCTGGCCAGCTGCCAGCAAATATGTGAGCGAGCGCGACCGTGGCAAGACGTCCGGCAATTTGTGCTTTGCCGGTTACCTGGCCGTGACACCACCCGGCGCCCCCCGCGACCGGACGTGGCGGCTGTGTATCTTGCGGCATGAGCTCCCCGAACTCTCCCCAGCACAGCGCCGATGTCGTGGTCATCGGCGGAGGCCCCGGCGGCTATGTCGCTGCCATCCGCGCCGCGCAGCTCGGCCTCACCGTCACCTGCGTCGAAGCCGAGCCCACTCTGGGTGGGACCTGCGTCAGCGTCGGCTGCATCCCGTCCAAGGCACTCCTCCAGTCCTCCGAACACGTGGAGTGGCTGCGGCTCCATGCCGCCGAACATGGCGTGAAGGTGAGCGACGTCGCGATCGATCTGCCGGCCATGATGGCCCGCAAGACGGACGTCGTGGCGCAGAACACCAAGGGGATCGAGTTCCTCTTCAAGAAGAACAAGGTCACCTGGGCCCGCGGCGAAGGCACGCTCAAGCCCGGCAACCTCGTGGAGGTGCGCGCCGCTGACGGCACGATGACCACGTGGCAGGGTCGGCACATCATCATCGCGACCGGCTCGGTGCCGGTGCAGCTCCCCTTCCTGCCGTTCGATGAACGCCGCGTGCTGTCGAACGTCGGTGCGCTGCAGATCCCGGAGGTGCCAACGCATCTCATCGTGGTCGGCGGCGGCGTGATCGGCCTCGAACTCGGCTCGGTGTGGCGTCGCCTGGGCGCCAAGGTCACGGTGGTCGAGTACGCGCCCACGATTCTGCCGGGCAACGACGACGACATCGTGAAGGAAGCCGACCGGATCTTCCGCAAGCAGGGGCTCGAGATCCATGTCGGCACCAAGGTCACCGGCGCCGAGGTGCGCGGCGATGGCGTCACGCTGCACATCGAGAAGGACGGCGCGGCGAGCCACGTCAGCGGTGACTACGTGCTCGTGAGCGTGGGGCGCAAGCCGTCGCTGCGCGGTATCGACGCCGCCGCACTCGGCCTGCAGCTGGGCGCTCGCGGCGAGATTGCCGTGAACGATCAGATGCGCACCAACCTGCCGAATGTCTTCGCCATCGGTGACGCCGTCGGCGGCAAGCTCCTCGCGCACAAGGCCGAAGACGAAGGCGTCATTGCCGCCGAGGTGATTGCCGGCAAGCCGGTGCACATGCACTACCGCACGATGCCGGGCGTGGTCTACACGTGGCCCGAGATCGCGACGGTGGGGCTCACCGAGCAGGAAGTGAAAGCGAGCGGCCGTGCGTACAAGGTCGGCAAGTTCCCCTTCAGCGCCAACGGTCGCGCGCGCACGATGGGCGAAACGCAGGGCTTCGTGAAGTTCGTCGTCGACAAGAGCACCGACGAGATCCTTGGCTGCCACATGATCGGCCCGCATGTGGCCGACAACCTGGCGCAGGTGGTGCTGGCGATGGAGTACCGCGGGAGCGCGGAGGATATCGGGATCACGGTGCACTCGCATCCGACGCTGAGCGAAACGGTGAAAGAGGCGGCGCTGTCGGCGTTGGGCAGAGCGATTCACATGTAAACGGCCTGGTGCCGGGGGCGAGATCTCAACCCCTGAGAGCTCAGGGGGGAGAACGTCAGGGGGAAGAGTTCAGGACAGCGATCAGCGTGCTGTCCTGACGCCGACTCCCTGAAATTCTTCCCCCCGATTTCTCATAGGCCATGAAAAAAGCGGGCGTCGACGAAGTCGACGCCCGCTTGCTCATCCAGTAACCGCCTTAGCGTTCGCGCACCGGAATCGCTGCCATGATGTTGGCCGCTACATGGGCGGGCGTCTTCATCCGCTTCATGCGCTCGGCGTCACCCGCCACCTTCGACCAGAACTCCACGGCGGGGGCATCGGCACGACGCGCTTCGGCTTCGCTCGCTTCCCCGTCCAGCCACTGGTTGATGACGCTGGCATTCGCGTCAGCCGCCGCAGTGCCCGGAAGCGGGACCTCGCGGTCGGCCAAGGGACGATCCTGGACTGGCGCGGCTTCGCGAGCCGTGTCGCGGCCAATCGGCGTCAGGTCGTCGTGCGCTTCGTGTCGGTTCAGCATCACGCGTATTTCTCCTCGAGCAGAGCCTGAAGTGCTTCACGTGCCCTATGCACGCGCATTTTCAGTGCCCCGACAGTGGTCCCCAAGAGGTCCGCCATCTCTTCGTACGAACGCCCTTCCACATGCTTCATGATGAAGGCTTCGCGGAGCGATGGGGCCAGCTGTGCCAGCGCGCTGTCGAGATCCTGCCGTAACTCGGTACGGTCCAGATCTTCATCAGGCGTCGCATAGCCGGATGGCTGATCGTCTTCGTCGTAGCTCAGGTGCGTGCGCCGAATGTTCTTCAGCCAGTCCTTGCACCCGTTGGCCACGATCCGGAACAGCCAGGCGTCGAATCGTCCACGGACTTCACCGAGATGGTGATAGGCCTTGATGAACGACGTCTGGAGAATGTCCTCGGCGACGTCAGGCGAGCCCGTCATGCCAAGTGCATGTCGATACAGCGGATCACTGTATCGGCCGATCAGCGTCGCAAAGGCATCGCGGTCGCCCGCGAGCACTCGGCTGATGACGTCCTGGTCGGAGTCGATCTCGTTCGGAGGAGTTTCGGATTCCGTCATGTTCACGGCGCTAGGATAACGCCACACAGACGGGATTGACACCCCTGCCGAGGAACCGTCCGCCGGAACGGGCTGGTCGTCTCATCGGAAAGACGACGGGGACGCGGCGTGGTCACACGTCTACGCTGAGTGGTATCGGCAGGTCATCGGCAAAACTCCACTGTTTTGCCCGCACTGAAACGCCGTGCTCATCCATTCGCGGTGGCGCCAAGCGAACACGGCCATTCCACAGCGGCGGCACGCCGGTGCGTGCCGCGGTCGAAACATCGCCCGGGAGCTCCGCCAACGACTCCTGGACGGTGCGGACCACGCCACAGGGGACCCCGGCGGCTTCGAGGCGCGTCATCCAGAACGTCGCCGGCTGGGTGCGCACCTGGTCCGCGATGGCCTGCACCACGCGCGCGCGATGCGCCAACCGACCGGCATTGGTGCGCAGGTCGGGATCGTCGGCCAGCACGTCGAGCGCCAGTGCGCGCATGGCCGGCGGCCACTGCCCGTCGGCCCCCACGGCGATCACGAACGGCCGGTCGGCCGCCTCGAAGAGCTGATAGGGGACGAGATTGGCGTGCGCGTTCCCCCATCGCCGTGCATCGCGCCCACTCACCAGCGCGTTCTGCGCGACGTTCACCAGCGCCGCCCGCGCACTGTCGGCCAGGGTGACGTGCAGATGGCGCTGCGCCGCCGGCAGGGGCGCCGCGGCGCGCTCGCGGGCGACCAGGAGGGCGAGGAGCCCGATCGCGGCGTCCTTTCCGGTAATGACGTCCACCAGGGCCACGCCATGCTTCATCGGCGCGCCGGTCGGGTCGCCGGTAATCGCCATCCAGCCACTTTCGGCTTGGGTGACGAAATCGTAGCCCGGCCGGCGACTGTCGGGGCCGAAACCGGAGATGGTACACCAGAGCAAGCGCGGATATCGCGCCATCATCGATGCAGCATCAAGCCCAAATTGCTCGAGTGTCCCCGGCAGATAGTTCTCCACGACCAGATCGGCCTCACTGGCGAGCGCATGCAGCAGGGCCTGGTCCTCTGGCTGCCGGAAGTCCGCGGCGACCGACGCCTTGTTGCGATTGACGCTCAGGAAGTACGCCGATTCGCCCCGATCGTCGAACGGCGGGCCCCAACCGCGGGTATCGTCGCCGGTTTTGGGCCGTTCGATCTTGATGACGGTCGCCCCGAGATCGCCGAGCATCATCGTGCAGAGCGGGCCGGCGAGCACGCGCGACAGATCGAGCACTTTGAGGCCTTCAAGCGGAAGTGGCTGCATACTGTTCCTTAAATGGCTCGATACTCGCGCGAATTTCTACACGCCAGACAGCATCACACAGGGCCCCGACAGGAGCTGCGCGCCCCCCTCGATGGCGCATTATATGTGCGCCGACCTCCGAAATCACGTCGCTGCGCCTTGCATAGATCACTGAAAATCATATAGTTACCCGCGTTCCGGTGCACGTGGTCCTGCTCATGGCGCGTCGTTCTGGCGCCGTCCTCGGCCACCCACCTTGTTCCCTCGTGTCTGGCGGAAGGAGTGCGCTCCACTCATGGCTGATATGCCGCAGGTCGACGACGAAACGCTCGCGGAAGGTGATGCGCCTCCGGCGAGTCCCGCGCCGCGGCGCGGCCCTGGTCACCGGGCTGCCGATGCGCGGGACACCGCCGCGGAAATGGCGCAGCGCGCCCACGAGATCAGTCTCGAGGCGGGCAGCCGGATGGCCGGCGCCATGCGCGATGTGGTGGGGGCGGCGGCCGGACTGAGCGCCTTCGTCATCGAAAGCGCGCGCGACCTCATCAACTACATGGTCCGCCGCGGCCAGATGAACCAGGATGAAGCCGACGCGCTCATCCAGCAGGCCGAGGCCGCCTACATCGCCAAGCACGGCGCGCTGCCGAAGCCGGAGCCCAAGGCGCCGCCGCCAAAGCCCGTCCCGCTGGGGCAGATGCCCAAGGCGGTCACGGCTCCGGCGGCTGCGGCCGAAGCGGCGCTCGAAGCGCGCGCGGCCATGCGCATCGAACCGCAGAAGCCGTCCGACAAGGTCACCTTCGCGCCACTGCCCCCGAAGCCGGCGCCCAAGCCGGCGGCCCCGAAGGCCGAGCCCAAGCCTGAGGTGAAGGCCGAGGCGAAGGCACCGGCCAAGGCGGAGAAGGCCGCGCCGGCCAAGGCCGAGAAGGCAGCCCCCGCCGCCAAGGCGCCGGCCAAGGCCGAAAAGCCGGCGGCGCCCGCGAAGGCCCCAGCCAAGGCCGCACCGGCGGCCAAATCGGCCGCCAAGGCTCCGGCCAAGGCGCCCGCCCCCGCCGCCAAGCCGGCCGCGAAGGCGGCCCCGGCCAAGGCGCCCGCCAAGGCCGCCCCCGCCAAGCCGGCGGCAAAGCCCGCCGCCAAGGCGCCGGCCAAGGCGCCCGCGAAGGCGGCTCCGGCCAAGGCTCCGGCCAAGAAGGCACCGGCCAAGAAGAAGTAACGGCCGCACGTGGAACCCCACGTGCTGGAGGTCTCAGCACCGACCCGCCTCGACTTCGGCGGAGGGTGGACCGATGTCCCCCCCTACCCCGAAGAGCGAGGCGGTTTCGTGTGTAACCTCGCCATCGATCGTCGCGCGACGGTGCGCGTCGTGGCGGGCCCACTCCCGCCCGACGCCGACCCGCTCGTGCGGGCGGCGTTCAGCCGCGCCGGGCGCACGGATCTGTCGGCCACGCTGCACAACGACTTTCCTGTGGGGGCTGGACTCGGCGGATCGTCGGCCGCCGGTGTCGCGCTGGCGGCGGCGCTTTCCGCCGTGCGCGCCGGCGCGATCGACCCATCGGCCTGCGCCGAATCGAGCCGCGCCGTGGAAGTGGAGATGCTCGGGATCGCCGGTGGGCGACAGGACCACTACGCCGCCGCCTACGGCGGGGCGCTGGGCCTCACCTTCGACGGGTCCACACGGGTCGAGTCCATTCCGCTGAGCCAGCACGTCATCGACGCGCTCGAATCGCGGCTGACGGTGATCTACAGTGGCGAGTCGCGGATTTCGGCCGAGACGATCACCGCTGTACTCGACGCCTATGCGCAGCGCGATCGGCGCGTCGTGAGCGCCCTCGATCGGATGGCGGTCCTCGCGCGGGCCATGCGATCGGCACTCCACGCCGGTGATGTGAGCACACTCGCCGACCTCGTGGACGAACATTGGGTGCACCAGCAATCGCTGCATCCGCGGATCACGACGGCGCGCATCGAGGCGATCGAAGCCGCCGTGCGCGCGGCGGGCGCGAGTGGCTTCAAGGCGCTTGGTGCGAGCGGGGGCGGGTGTGTGCTCGCGATCTCGAGTGCGGACAATGCTCCCGCCGTGCACGCCGCGGTGGCTGGGCTCGGTGAGGTGCTGCCCTGGCGCGTGGCGCGTACGGGCGTCCGGGTGGAGGCGGCGCGCGCCGCGCGGTAGACTGCAGCGTGCCCTCACGCTTCCCGCTCGATCCTGTCGCGCTCACCGAAGCGCTCTGCGCGATGGATTCGCGCAATCCCCGCCTGGTCCCCGATGCCCCCGGGGAGTCGGTCTGCGCGCACTTTCTCGCCGAGGTCCTCGAAGGCTGGGGCTTTGCCGTGTCCGTGCAGGACGCCGCGCCGGGGCGACCGAATGTGCTCGCGCGCATCGGCCCGGTGGGCGTGTCGCCACTCGTACTCAACGGACACCTCGATGTCGTGGGCGTGGACGGGATGACGCACGCGCCCTTCACCCCCGAGCGGCGCGGTGGCGATCTCTACGCGCGCGGCTCGAGCGACATGAAGGGCGGCATCGCCGCGATGTGCGTGGCGGCCGCACGGGCCGCTGCGCGACAGGCGCTGCGCAGCGAGATCATCATCGCGGCGGTGTGTGACGAGGAGTTCGAAAGCGTCGGCACGCGGGCGCTGCTCGCCAATGGCCTCCGCGCGACCGGCGCGATCGTCACCGAGCCCACGCGGCTCGCGGTGGTGCCGGCCCACAAGGGCTTTGCGTGGGTCGAGGTCACCGTGCAGGGGCGCGCCGCGCATGGCAGCCGGTACGACGTGGGGTCCGATGCCAATCGCGGTGCGGCGCTCATCACGGCCGCCCTCGATGCCTTTGAGCACACGACCCTCGCCACGCGCACGCATCCGCTGCTCGGGCGGGCCAGCCTGCATGCCGCCATGGTGCAGGGCGGTACCGGGTGGAGCACCTACGCGGAGCGGTGCACCCTGCGCATCGAGCGACGCACCATTCCCGGCGAGCGCGGCGAGGATGCCCTGCGTGAAGTGGAGGCGGCCATCGCGGCGGTACAGGCGCAGCGCCCGGAGGTGCAGGCCCGCGCGCAACTCATCTGCGCCCAACCACCGCTCGATCTGGCGCCCGACGCCCCGCTCGTACGGGCCATGCGCGACGCGGTGCGCGCCGAGGCGCTGCCAGACGCGCTCGATGGCCTCTGGTGCTGGACCGATGCGGCGCTCTTTGCCGCGGCGGGCATTCCGGCACTGTGCTTCGGGCCCGGGGACATCGCGCGCGCCCACTCGGCCACCGAGTGGGTCGAGATCGCGCAGATCGAGCAGGCAACGGCGGTGCTGGAGCGCGTGTGCTCGGGATGGGGATCGACCGCGGCGATGTGAGCGGTGAGGGAGCAGGCTCCGGTGGTGTCGGAGGTCGGTCTACGGACGACTATGGAAGTGGGAGTCGGGATCGTGGTCGGAGGTGCGGGTCGGAGTGCCGCCTGAGAGGACCTGCTTCGCTCCGCGGTTTCGAACGGTCGTGACCGGCGCGTGGACGGCCCCCGGCACTCCGACCCGCACCTCCGAGAAAAATCCCGACTCCCACTTCCATAGTGGTCCGTAGACCGATGTCGGAACTCGGATCTCGGCCACTATAGTTCGGCATGCATCCCACCACCGCCCAGTATGACCTGCTCGAGCGCGCCATTGTGGACGGCGCGCGCCTCACGATCATGCGTCGGGGCACGGAGTACACCGTGATTCCCGAACGGCTGCGCGTCGAGAGCGGGCGTGAGGTGATCATCGCGCGGCACCCGAGTACCGGGCACCGGCTCGAGCTCGTGATCGGCGAGATCGATTCGATCGAGGCCGTGCGGTGAGTGCGCGGTATCCGCTGGTCGCGGTGTACGCCGACGAATCGTGCCTGGGCAACGGCAAGTCGGGCGATACGCCGGGTGGCCTGGGCGCGCTGGTCGAGTTCCGCAAAGCCGATGGGAGCGTGGCCCGCTTCGATCTGTGGGCCGCCGAGCCGGATACCACGAACAACCGCATGGCGCTCCGGTCGGTGATCGACACCTATCGCGCGATGAGCCGGAAGGGGAACGCCCTGTCGGTGCAGTTCACGACCGACTCGCGGTACATCGTGGACGGGATGACCAGCTGGGTGCGCGGCTGGATGGCGCGCGGGTGGCGGCGCAAGGAAGGGCCGGTGGAGAACGTGGAGCTCTGGCAGGCCGCCGTGGACGCCATCGCGATGCACGAGACCCAGTGGAACTGGGTGAAGGGGCACGCCGGGCACCCGCAGAACGAATACGCCAATCATCTGGCCACGCGGGCGGCCGCCGCCCAGGACTCATCGGACGGGCTCATTCCGTCACAATTCGAGACCTGGTGGGCCACCAACGGCGCAAAACTCCGCGGCGGCACGCAGGCGTTGTCACCATTTCCAGTGGCGGAACGGTTCGTGCCAGCCCCGGCGTTACGGGCTCCTGCGACTGCGCGTCGAGAGACGTAGACCGGCGAAGGCGCCGGCCCTCATTTCCCGACGCCCATGTTCAAGCTCATTCTCGTGCTCGCCCTTGGCGTAGTGATCGGCTATCACTACGGCTGGGGAGACGCCCAGGTCAACGACAAGCCGATTGCCGAACGCCTGCTCGATCAGGTGGGCGGCAAGACGCGTGAGGCCATGGGCAACGACGTCGACAAGAAGTTCGGGCAACTCGACAAGTGACCGTCGTTTCCCGCTCCCTGGACGACCTCGATCGGCTCGCGTTCCGACTCTCGCGCACCGTACGGACCCAGTATCCGCACCTGCTGAGCCAAGGGTTCACGCTGACCGACCTCGAGGAGCGCCTCCTTCCCTTCCGGGAGGTGCGCCGGGAGATGGCGAACGCCGGTCCGGATGCGTTCGAGTCGTCGATGCTGCGCCTGATCGCCGGGGAACGGGGCTACGTGGCCACGGAAGCGGCACTGCAGGAGGCGGCGCGCAAGGCGCTGCTCCTCCCCTCGCCGTCGATTTCGCTCGTCCGCGCGTGGGCCACGACGCAGCTCCAGCTGGTCTCGACCAGCATCACGCCCAGCCGCTCGGCGACGCCGGTGTCGGTGGAGGTGTTTCCCATGCCCAGCGGCTTTTCGGTTGCCAGCGGGGTGATCACGCCGGTGGCGGTGACGTGCCGCTACTGCGACAGCCGCCTGCCCCAGGGGCGGAAAATCACCTACTGCCCGCATTGCGGGATGGATCTCTCCAAGAAGCAGTGCCCGGCCTGCAGCACCGAGCTCGAGGTGGGGTGGAAGCATTGCGTCACCTGCGGCCGGAAAGACGAGGCGTAACGACCGCGTCGGTTGAATCCGCCAACGGGTTCCATGTGTATTGAGGGCATGCGATCATCGCGTGCCCTTTTGTCTTCTCGTGCTGCCGTCCTCAGCCTCCTGCTGGGGCTCACCCCCGTGCTGGCCCACCCGGCGCTCGCGCAAGTCGTCGGTACGGCCCCACGCACGGTGCGCTGGACGGTGCGCACCCTCCCCCACCTCGATCTCTGGCTGCATGGGTTCGCGCTGCTGAGCAATGACAGCGCGCAGGCGCCCACCGTACCGCTGTACCTGCGTGGCTATCGCGACTCGGTGAGCGCGGTGCGACGGCGGGCCAATGTGCTCAGCGCGCTCGACGGCAATCAGGCGGCGCTGGTGGAGGGGCTGGGCAAAGGCGGTGGCTACACCAGCGCGCAGTTCGTGCCGTTCGAGTACGCGAGCTGGGACGCGCTGCGCCGCAGCGCCGAGCTGTTCGGGCAGGTGAAGGGCGATCTCAATCGCGCCCCGTCGCGCGAGGCGCAGCAGGAGCTGGTGCCGCTGGCCGCGGTGTTCCGCACCGGCAGTGATCGCGAGTGGCTCCGCCTTTTCCTCGCTGCCCTCACCGACGAACGGATGCGCTGGTTCGATGCCGAGGCGGCGCGTGTGGCGACCGCACGGCGCGATGTGGTGGACGCGGTGGATCGCCTGTGGCAGCAGCAGGCGCCGCGCTTCGAGCGGTTTTTGACCAACTCGGGGCAGCGGCAGGGGGAGCTCGTGCTCTCCTTGCCCATTGGCGCCGAAGGGCGCACGACCACCACGGCCGCGACCACGAACGCGCCATCGCGCACGATGATCGCCGTGCCCTTCCCCGCCCGTGCGGAGGATGCGGCGCAGGCGCTGTACGTGTTCGCCCACGAGATCACCGGCACGATGGTGGGGCCGGTGGTGAGCGACAATGTCACGCCGGCCGAAACGCGCAGCGGGGCCGCCGCGCGCTACACGAGCCTCGCCCAGGTGCTGGCGGGGGCGATGCTGCTGGAGCGGGTCGCGCCGGAGCTTCGCCCGGGCTATCAGCGCTATTATCTCACGCAGGTGGGGGTGCGGGTGTCGGCGAACGCCGATGCCGCCGCGCTCTTTGCGCAGACCTTCTCTCTGCCGACGGCGCTGCGCGACGCGCTCGCCAAGCAACTGGATCTGATTCTGGGCGGTATTTGAGCATGGCCGACGATTCCCTTTCGCGTGTGGCACTCGAGCGCGTGTTGGCGCGCGCGAGCGAGTTGCAGGCGAACACGCCGGGTGACCCGAGCGACACGATCAGCGAGGCGCGCCTGCTCGAGATCGCGCAGGAGGTCGGCCTCGACGTCCATCACGTGCGCCAGGCGATGGCCGAGGAGCGGGCGCAGCTGCCGATGACCACGCCGGAGCGTGGCCCGATGCTCGACGCGCTGGGCGAGGCGTTCGTCGGAGCGCAGCGCGTGGTCCCCGGTGCGCCGGGCGAGCTGCTGACGCGGCTCGAGGCGGTGATGCCGCGTGGCGAACTCCTGCTGCCGGTGCGCCGCACCGGCGATCGGTTGATGCTCGAGCCCCGCCGCGATCCGCTGGGCAACATCTTTCGCGCCATGGGCGTGGGCGGCCGCCGCTTCGATCTGGTGCGCGTGGATTCGCTGGTCGTGAGTGCCACGCCCGTCGATGCGACCAAGTCGGTGCTGCGCTTCGACGCCGTCCTCTCGGGCGCCCGCTCGATGGAGCGCACGACGGTGCTGATCGTCGGCGCGCTACTCTGGCTGCTCGTCGTGGCGGTAGCCGTCCCGGCACTCGTGTTCTCACTCGTCGTGCCCACGTTCGCCCTGGCGACCGTGGGGCTCCTGAGCGTGCTCGCCGCCGGCGGCACCTGGCTCACCTGGCGCGGCATCAAGCGGCGCTATCGCGCCATGCTCGGCCGCGTGCAGATGCGGCTTGATGCGCTGCTCGACGAAGCGCAGGCGGGGCGGCTCAGTGCGCCCGCGTCGCTCTTGGATCGTCTCCTGTCGGGGCGCTGAGCGCTCGCCGGCGTGCGGGCTGAGTAACTGATCACATCCAAGTTGAAATGAGAAAGGCCTTCCCCCGGCTGGTCGCGGCGTAGCACATCTGAGGTGCTCGCC
>JAIEMN010000025.1 GCA_019752115.1 Gemmatimonadaceae bacterium | reverse complement strand
CAGCCTCATCAGCAAGATGCGCGGCAGTGGGGCTAACCCCGCGCCCACGCCCGCCCCCGCGCCGGCGGCTCCGGCCCCAACGGCGGCGGTCGTCAATGCGGCTGGCGTCCCGGGGACGATGGTCGAGGGGCATGGCCTCCGCTTCAGCGTCCCCGCCGAGGGGACGCTGCAGTTCCTCCCCGGCCGCTTCGAGATCGGCTCCGGGCTCGACGCCGGCCGGGAGATCCGGTTCGTGCACGTGCCCGGTCCCAACGGCATGGAGGTCACGTTTGGGCGGTCCGAAGGCGAGCTTTATCGCCATATCCAATTGCGCGACAAGACCGTCAGCCGCCAGCACGCCCGCATGCAGTTGCGGGAGGGCAAGTGGTATCTCGTGAACCTCTCGCAGACCAACCCGGTCGCCTACAACGGCACCGAGCTGGAGAGCGAACGCGAACAGATGCTCGCCGACGGCGATCGCATCGAGATGGGCGAAGTCGTATTCACCTTCCGCAGCCGCTGATGTTCGCTTCCCGCCCCGTGCGGTTCCGCCTGTTGCCCGCCGCATGACCGCACCGTTCGACGACGATCAGGAAGTCGCCGACCTCGAGCGCGATTACACGCTGCTCGGGGAACTCGGGCGTGGGGCGAGTGCCATCGTGTATCGCGGGCGGGATCGCGCGCTGCATCGCGATGTCGCCATCAAGGTGGTGCGCCCCAAGTTCGCGGCCAACGCCGAACAGGCCATCGAGCGCCTGGAGCGTGAAGCGCGGACCGTCGCCAAGCTGCAGCATCCGAACATCGTCAGCATCTTCGCGGTCCGTCGTCTCACCGACGGCGGCCTCGCGCTGGTCATGCAGTTCGTGCCCGGCAAGACGCTCAAGCAGACGATCCTCGATGAAGGGCCGTTCGAGCCCGAGCGCGCGGAGAAGGTCATGCGCGATATCGCCGAGGCATTGGCCTTCGCGCACAAGCTCGGGGTCGTGCATCGCGATGTGAAGCCGGAGAACATCTTCGTCGATGCGCACACCGGTCGTGCACTGCTGAGTGACTTCGGGATCGCGCACAGTGCCGATGAATCGCGCCTGACGATGACCGGCGCGGCGATCGGTACGCCGGCGTATATGGCGCCGGAACAGATCGACGGCGGGCCGGCCAATGCGCGCTCGGATCTGTACAGCCTGGGCCTCGTCGCGTGGGAGATGCTCACGGGGCATCGCCCGTGGGAAGGCGAAGCGCTCTACAACGTCATCTTCAAGCAGAAGCACGAAGAGCTGCCGGCGATCGATGCCGTGCGCCCGGGCGAGGTGCCACCGCGCCTGCAGTACATCGTGGAGCGCATGATCCAGAAGAAGCCGGCGGCGCGCTGGGCGGGGGCCGACGGCGTGCTCGCGGCGCTCAACAGCTGGGTCGTGCCGAGCGACTGGCGGCAGTGGGAGGAATCGCATCGCCGGCGACGCGAGCGCGAGAAGAATCAGCCCAAGCCAGTGCTCGGCAAGCCGAGCGTGGACAGCGAAGCGACGGTGAAGTTTGCCCGTCCACCCGAGGGGTGGTCGCCCGATCAGGCGCTCCCCGCCATCACCAGCGGTGAGCGGCGTACGCCGGCGCCCGCCGTGGTGGACACCTCGGCCGATGACGAAGAAGCGCCCAGCTGGGCGACGGTGGAGGTCGAGGAGCCCGTTCCGCCGCCCAATCGCACATGGCTGTACGTCGCCATGGTGGCCCTGCTGCTCGGCGGCGGCGCCTTTGCGCTCTTTCAGAAGAAGATGGGCCCCTTCGCGCCGCGACCGGCGAGTGAGATAGCGCTGGCCGACAAGGGCGAGGTGAAGGTGCCCGTGCTCCCCGACAGCGGGCGGGCTTCGGGTAGCGATACGATGCTCACCATGCTGCGCGATTCGCTGCGGCAGCGGGCGAACAGCGACTCGCTCTTCCGCGACTCGCTGACGCGCGCGATGAAGATGACGGACTCGCTCCGCAACGACTCGCTCGCGCTGCTGATGCGCCGTCAGGCGCGTGCCGCCACGCGTGCTCCCGTTGGCGCCGCCCCTGCGGCGCCAGCGCCGGCGGCGCCGGCGCCGACACCGACGCCCGCACCGGAGGCGCGCATTCGCGCCACGGATGATCCGGGCGTGATCGGCGCTGGTGGTCGGCACTCGTGCGCGGTGGTGAGTGCCCGCGTGCTCTGCTGGGGCGCGAACGATCGCGGGCAGCTGGGCGATGGCGATGTGGAAGCGCGCGGTGCGCCGGCGCCGATCGTGGGCGATCTCGATTTCACCCAGGTGAGCACTGGCACGTCACACAGCTGTGGCGTGGCGCGCGGTGGGGCGGCGTACTGCTGGGGCGCGAATGATCGCGGTCAGCTCGGCGACGCCACGCTCAACTCGCGCTCCGCGCCGGTGCGCGTGGCGGGCAACGAATCGTTCCGGGTTGTGCGAGCCGGCCAGTCGCACACGTGCGGGCTGACGCCCGGCGGTGAAGTGCTCTGTTGGGGGCTCAATGATCACGGGCAGCTCGGCGACGGAGGCGCAGCGAATCGCACCACGCCGACGCCGGTGAGCGGTGGCCTTCGGTTTGTGTCGCTCAGCGTGGGATGGGCCCACACCTGCGGCATTGCCTTCGATGGTACCGCCTACTGCTGGGGCGCGAATGCCGCGGGGCAGATCGGCAACGGGACCCGCGCGGATGTGCGCACGCCCACGGCCGTCAGCGCGTCGGGCAAGTTCACCAGCATCTCGGCGGGCGGCACGCACAGCTGCGCCGTCAGCGACGCGGGCGAAGCGTTCTGCTGGGGGCGCAATGCCTTCGGGCAGCTGGGGATCGGCGGCACGAGCGACGCGGCGACCCCCACGGCGGTGAGTACGCAGGTGCGGTTTGCGAGCGTCACCGCGGGCGGGGTGCACAGCTGCGGGCGCACGCGGGCGGGGCAGGTCTGGTGCTGGGGGCGCAATCTCTATGGACAGATCGGCGACGGGACCAACACCACGCGAGAAGTCCCGTCGCGGGTGACCGGACCGGCGTTCGTCTCCGTGAATGCGACCGGCTCGCACACCTGTGGCGTCACCGGTGACGACGAAACGTGGTGCTGGGGCTACAATGTCGAAGGCCAGCTCGGCGACGGCACGCGCAATCACTTGGCGAAGCCCACCCGCGTCACGATGCCGGGGAAGTAGCATGCCTGCTGCGGCGCGACGTGGCGCCACTCGCCTCGGGCGGTGGATCGCGAGAACGCTCGCGATCACCGCCTGCGTCGCGCTCGCCGCCTGCAAGGGGATCGGCGACATCACCGCGCCCAAGCCGGTGGAAGCGCCGGTGGCGGCGCTCGAGCTGAGTGTCGAACAGCTCTCGCTCGCCGAGGGCGGTACCACGATTCTGCAAGTCACCGCGCGCGATGCCAAGGCGGCGGTGATCGCCAATCCGCAGGTCTTCTGGTCGAGCAGTGATACCACGGTGGCCCGCGTCTCAACCTCGGGCGTCGTCACCGGGGTGAAGAGCGGGACCGCGACCATCGCGGCCAGTGCGGGTGGTCGCAGCGCCACGGTGCGTGTCACGGTCGCCGCGCGCGCGGTGGCCTCGGTGCAGCTCACACCGCAGACACCGAGTCTGCTGGTGGGCGGCTTCGTGCAGCTGACCGCACGTACCTTCGATGATGCGGGCGCGCCGCTCTCCGGTCGCACCGTGTTCTGGAGTACGAGTGCCGCCACCACGGCGGTGGTGGACGTGAACGGGCTCGTGACCGGCATTGCGCCGGGCGTGGCGACCATCACGGCCACGAGTGAATCGCGCAGTGCCGCCGTGGGTGTTACCGTGGCGCCGGTGCCCGTCGCCACGGTGCAGATCACGCCGCCGCGCGATACGATCGTGCTCGGACAGACCACGCAGCTCACCGCCACGGTGCGTGACTCCGTCGGCGCGGCGCTGACCGGGCGGGTGGTGACGTGGAGTGCGAGCAACACGAGCCTGGCCACGGTCTCCTCCACCGGCCTGGTGCTGGGCGTGGCCCCGGGCACGGTGATCATCACCGCCACCTCCGAAGGGCGCACCACGACCGCTACCATCGTCGTGCAGCCGCGCCCAGTCGGAGCGGTGATCGTCTCGCCCACGTCGAGCGCACTCATCGTAGCGCAGACGGTGCAACTCAATACGCAGATCACCGATGGCAGCGGCAATCTGCTCACCGGCCGCCCCCTCGCCTTCAGTTCGAGCAATGCGAACGTGGCCTCGGTGTCGGCGAGTGGCCTCGTGACGGCGATTGCGCCTGGCGCCGCCACCATTACGGTGACCAGCGAAGGCAAGACTGGTACCGCGTCGGTGACGGTGTCCGCTTCGCCTGTGGCGTCATTGCGCGTCACCCCGGCCACGGCTTCGCTCATCGTGGGCGCGACCACCAAGCTGTCAGCGAGCGCGCTCGACGCCGGTGGGGCGGTGTTGCCGCAGCGCACCATCACCTGGTCCAGTGGTGCACCGAGTGTCGCCACGGTCGCCGCCGATGGGACGGTGTCGGCGGTGGGGGCCGGTACCGCACTGATTTTTGCATCGGCCGAAGGCAAACTCGCGTCGGCGACGATCACCGTCAGCAACTCCACGGTGTCAACGTTCACCGTGACGCCGGCCACGCCCACCATCATCGCGGGGCAGGCGGCCGATCTCACCGCCACGCTACGCGATCCCAATGGGGTGCCGATCACGGGTCGCTCCATCACGTGGTCATCGTCCGATCCGGCGGTGGCGCTCGTGTCCAGCACCGGCCGGGTGCGCGGCATCGCTCCCGGGAATGCGCGTATCGATGCTGTCACCGACGCGCTGACCGCGTCGGCGCAGGCCACCGTCATCCCGGTGCCGGTCAACAGCGTGTCCGTGGCGCTGGCGTCGCCCAATCTGCTCGTGGGCTTCACGACGCAGGCGAATGCCGTGGCGCGCGACTCCACCGGCGCGGCGCTGAACGGGCGTACCGTCACGTGGGCGTCGAGCGCGCCCGCGATTGCCACGGTGAACGCGCAGGGGTTGGTGACGGCGGTGGCGCTTGGCACGGCCAACATCCGCGCCACGATCGATGGGGTGCAGGGCTCCACGGTGGTCTCGGTCGTCACCGGCAACGCGACCGCGATCGCGGCGGCGAGTGCGACCACCTTGTCGGCCGCCGCCGGGACACCGGTGCCGACACCGCCCAGCGTGCGGGTCGTTGACGCCGGCGGCTCTCCCATCGCGAACATTGCGGTGTCGTTTGCCATCACCGGCGGCGGTGGCAGTACCACGCCCGCGAATCCGGCGGTGGTCACGACGAATGCGAACGGGATCGCCGCGCTCACCGCCTGGACGCTCGGCGCGACCGCGGGAACGAACACGCTGACAGCAACGGTCAATGGGTTGGCCGGCAGCCCCGTGGCCTTCACCGCGCAGGGCACAATCGGCGCGCCGGCCACGCTGGCCGCGAACTCCGTCACGTCGCAGACCGCAACCTCCGGCACCGCGGTCGCGACGGCGCCGAGCGTGAAGGTCACGGATGCCTTCGGCAATCCGGTGGCGGGTGTGGCGGTGACGTTCACCGTTGCGACCGGCGGCGGCGCGATCGTGCCCGCGGCACCGGCGACGGTGCTCACCGATAACAGTGGCATCGCGTCGCTCACGTCGTGGACGCTCGGCGGTCCCGCCGGTCCGAACACGGTGACTGCCACCGTCACCGGCCTCAGTGGCAGTCCGGTGACGTTCAGTGCGACGGGTACGGTGGGCACGGCTACGACGCTGCTGGCCCTCAGCTCAGTCACGCAGTCGGCGACGGCCGGCTCGGCGGTGAGCACGCCGCCGAGCGTGAAGGTCGTCGATGTGAATGGCAACGGCGTGCCGGGGCGCACGGTGACGTTCGCGGTCGTCACGGGTGGTGGCTCGATCACGCCGGCCAGCCCGGCGGCGGTCATCACCGATGCGAACGGCATCGCGACGCTCACCACGTGGACGCTTGGTGCTGCCGCCGGTGCCAACAGCGTCAGTGCCACGGCGACGGGACTCGCGGGCAGTCCGATCACCTTCAATGCCACCGGCGTCGTCGGGGCCGCGCGCAACATGAGCGCGGTGTCGGTGACCACGCAGAGCGCCACGGCGGGCAGCGTCGTGAGTGCTGCGCCGAGTGTGCGCATCACCGACGTGAACGGCAATCCGGTGAGCGGGGTCGCCGTGGGCTTCACCGTGTCGGCAGGCGGTGGCAGCATCGTGCCGGCGAGCCCGGCGAGCGTGAACACGGATGCCAATGGTATTGCCGCGCTGACGTCGTGGGCGCTGGGCACCACGGCGGGGGCGAACAGCGTCACCGCAGCCGTTGGTGGTCTCACCGGCAGCCCCACGTTGTTCAACGCGACCGGTCTGGTCGGCGCCGCCACCCGACTTGGGGTGAGCACGCAGCCCGCAGGGGCCGTGAGCGGGTCGGCCTTTACCACCCAGCCGGTCGTACAGGTCCGCGACGCCAACAACAACGTCGTCACCACGAGCACGGCGGCCGTGACGGTCGCCATTGCGAGTGGCACCGGCACGTTGAGCGGCACCACCACCGTCTCGGCGGTGAACGGCGTCGCCACGTTCACGAATCTGCAGATCATCGGCGTCGGCCCGCACACGCTCACGTTCACCAGCACCGGATTGACGGCGGTCACCACCGCCAGCTTCACCGTGAACCCGGGCGCGCCCACGCAACTCGCGCTCACGACGCAGCCGGCCGGCGCCGTCTCCGGTCTGACGCTCACCACGCAACCGGTGGTGCAGATCCGTGATGCCAACGGCAATCTCACGACGAGTTCGGCGTCGGTCACGGCGGCGATCGCGAGCGGCAACGGCACGCTCAGCGGTACCACGACGGTCACGGCGGTCAACGGCGTGGCGACCTTCACCAACCTGGTGATTGCCGGCAGCGGCGCGCAGACGCTCACGTTCACGAGCACCGGCCTCACCGCCGCCACGTCGGGCAGTCTCACGGTGTCGCAGACGCCGACGACGCTCAGCATTCAGACGCAGCCCACTACCGCGACATCGGGCGCGGCGTTCTCGCCGCAGCCGGTGGTGCGCATCCTCGACAACGCCGGTCTCGTGGTGACGACCGGCACGGGCGCCACGCTGGCGGTCACGGCCACCGTTGCCTCGGGCACCGGTACGCTCGCCGGAACGGCGACCGTGAATGCGGTGGCCGGCGTCGCGACGTTCTCGACGCTCAACCTCGTGGGGCTTGGCGCGCACACGCTGCGCTTTGCGACCACCACGCCGGCGCTCGCAATCACCTCCGGCACGATCACGGTGGCCGCCGGGGCCCCGGCGCTCCTTGCGGCGAATTCGGTGACGACGCAAAGCGCCGTGGCGGGGAGTGCCGTCAGCACCGCGCCGAGTGTGCGGGTCACCGACGCCACCGGCAATCCGGTGAGCGGGGTGAATGTGACGTTTACCGTGACCTCAGGTGGTGGCAGCAGCAGCCCGGCCAGTCCGGCCACCGTCGCAACCAACGCGAGCGGCATCGCGACACTCACGTCGTGGACGCTCGGCACGCTGGCGGGCGCCAACTCGCTCACGGCGACAGTCACCGGTTTGAGTGGCAGCCCCGTCACCTTCAACGCGACGGGCACGGTGGGCGCGGCGACGACGCTCGCGGCCAACTCGCTCACGACGCAGACCGCCACGGTGGGGACCGCAGTGGGGGCGGCGCCAAGCGTGCGCGTGACCGATGCGAACGGCAACGGGGTGAGCGGCGTGACCGTCGTCTTTGCGGTGGCGAGTGGCGGTGGGACCATCGCGCCGGTGAGCCCGGCGAGTGTGGTGACCAATGCCAGCGGCATCGCGACGCTCACGTCGTGGACGCTGGGCGCGACGGCCGGCGCGAACACCGTCACCGCCACGGTGACCGGTCTCTCGGGGAGTCCGCTCACCTTTACCGCCACCGGCACGGCCGGTGCCGCCACGACCATCGCGGCCACGACCGCGACGACGCAGTCGGCTACGGTCGGCAGCGCGGTGGCCGCCGCGCCGAGTGTGCGCGTCACCGACGCGAACGGGAACGGCGTCAGTGGCGTGAACGTGACGTTCAGCATCACCGCCGGTGGCGGCACGACCGCACCGGCGAGTCCCACGACGATCGTGACGAACGCGAGCGGCGTCGCGGCGCTGACGACATGGACGCTGGGGACCACCGCCGGCGCGAACACGCTGACGGCAGCGGCGACTGGGCTGATCGGCAGCCCGGTGACGTTCAATGCCACCGGTACGGTCGGCGCCGCGACCCAGGTCGTGATCACGACGCAGCCGAGTGGCGCGGCGAGCGGCACGGCGTTCACCACGCAGCCCGTGCTCGCGATTCGCGATGCGAACGGCAACACCGTCACGTCGAGCACGGCCGCGGTGACGGTGGCGATTGCGAGCGGCACCGGGACGCTGAGCGGGACGACCACGGTGAACGCCGTCAACGGGGTGGTGACCTTCACCAACCTCGCGCTCACCGGCAGCGGTGCGCATACGCTTCTCTTCTCGAGCACCGGGCTGACCAGCGCGACCTCGCAGGCGATCGCCCTGGGGGCAGGCGCACCGGCGCAGTTGGCCATCACCACGCAGCCCGCTGGTGCCGTGAGCGGCGTGAACTTCACCACGCAGCCGGTCGTGCAGATCCGGGACGGCGCTGGCAATCTCACCGCGAGCACGGCCACCGTCACGGCGGCGATCGCGAGCGGCACCGGCACGTTGAGTGGCACCACCACGGTCACGGCCGTGAACGGCGTGGCCACCTTCACCAACCTGCGCATCGCCGGCAGCGGCGCGCACACGCTCACGTTCACGAGCACCGGACTCACCAGCGCGACGTCGAGCAGCCTGACGGTCACGCAAACGGCCGCCTCACTCAGCATTCAGACCCAGCCCAGCGGTGCGGTGAGCAGCACCGCGTTCACCACGCAGCCGGTCGTGCGCATTCTCGACAATGCCGGCCTCGTCGTGACGTCGGGGGCGGGGGCGAGCCTCGCGGTCACGGCGGCGGTGAGCAGCGGGAGCGGTACGCTGGGCGGCACGGTCACCGCCACGGCCGTGAACGGCGTCGCGACCTTTACCAACCTTGCCATTACCGGCAGCGGTGCGCACGCGCTGCAGTTCACCACCACGGCGCCGGCGCTCAGCGCCACGTCCAACAGCTTCAGTGTGGCGGCCGGTGCGCCGACGCAGCTGGCGGTCACCACGCAGCCGGCTGGTGCGGTCAGCGCGAGCCCCTTCACGACGCAGCCGGTGGTCGCCGTTCGTGACGCCGACGGCAACGTCACGACCAGCACGGCGTCGGTCACGGTCGCCATCGCTTCTGGCTCGGGCGTGCTCAGCGGCACCACCACGGTGACCGCGGTGAACGGCGTGGCCACCTTCACGAACCTCACGATCACCGGCACCGGCGCGCATACGCTCACCTTCACGAGTGCCGGTCTGACGAGTGCCACGTCGGCGAGCTTCAGCGTGGGGGCGCAGGTCCCGACGCAGCTGGCGCTCACGACGCAGCCCGCGGGCGCGGTGAGCGGTGTGGACCTGACCACGCAGCCCGTGGTCATCATTCGGGATGCCATCGGCAACACCGTCACCGGGAGCACGGCGCCGGTCACCGCCTCCATCACCAGCGGCACCGGTACGCTGGTGGGCACGGCCACGGTCAATGCCGTGAATGGCGTGGCGACGTTCACCAATCTCCGGATCAACGGCAGCGGGGCGCACACGCTGACCTTTGCGAGCGCGGGGCTCACGAGCGCGGTGGCGAACAGCTTCACCGTGACGCAGGTGGCCGTCTCGCTCAGCATGCAGGCGCAGCCGGCGGGGGCCGTGAGCGGCACGGCGTTCACGACGCAGCCGATCGTGCGCATCCTCGACAACGCCGGCCTGGTCGTGGTGTCCGGCACCGGCGCGTCGCTCGTGGTCACGGCTGCGCGCGCCAGCGGCACCGGTACGCTCGGCGGGACGCTCACCGCCACGGCCGTCAACGGTATTGCGACCTTCACGAATCTCAGCATCACCGGCACCGGAGCGCACACGCTGTCGTTCAGCACGACGACGCCGGCGCTCACCGTGAACTCGGCGAGCGTCACGGTGGCGGCGGGGGCGCCCACGCAGGTGGCGATCACCACCCAGCCGGCCGGCGCGGTGAGCGGGTCGCCGTTCACCACGCAGCCGGTGGTGCAGCTCCGTGATGCGGGGGGCAACCTCACCACGAGTACCGCGGCGGTCACGGTGAGCATCGCCAGCGGCACCGGTGTCCTCAGCGGGACGACGACGGTGAATGCGGTGAACGGTGTGGCGACGTTCGCCAACCTGGTCATCACGGGTACTGGCGCGCACACGCTGACCTTTGCGAGCGCGGGGCTCACGAGCGCCACGTCCAACAGTGTGAACGTCACGGCGCCGGTCGCCACGCAGCTGGCGGTGACCACGCAGCCGGCGGGCGCGGTGAGCGGCGTCAATCTCACCACGCAGCCGGTCGTGGAAGTGCGCGACGCCAACAATGCGGTCGTCACCGGCAGTACGGTCGCGGTGACGGCGGCGATCACCAGCGGCAACGGCACGCTGGTCGGTACGGCCACGGTGAATGCGGTCAACGGCATCGCGACCTTCACCAACCTGCGTGTCAACGGCAGTGGTGCGCAGACCATCACCTTCACGAGCGCCGGCCTCACGAGCGCGGCCTCGAACAGCTTCACCGTGACGCAGGTGGCGGCCTCGCTGAGCGTGCAGACGCAGCCGGCGGGCGCGGTGAGCAGTACCGCCTTCACCACGCAGCCGGTGGTGCGCATCCTCGACAACGCGGGGCTGGTCGTGACCACGGGCAGCGGCGCGTCGCTTGTCGTGACGGCCGCCAAGGCCACCGGCACGGGCACGCTCGGCGGTACGCTCACGGCCACGGCGGTGAACGGTGTGGCGACGTTCACGAACCTCGCCATCACCGGTAGCGGTGCGCATACCCTGCAATTCAGCACGGCGGCGCCGGCGCTGTCGGTCACGTCCACCAGCTTCACCGTCGCGGCGGGAGCGCCCACGCAGCTCGCCGTGACCACGCAGCCGGCGGGCGCGGTGAGTGGCAGCGCCTTCACCACGCAGCCCGTCGTCGCCATCCGCGACGCCGATGGCAACCTGACCACCAGCACCGCCGCCGTCACGGTGGCGATCGCGACCGGCACGGGCACGCTCAGCGGCACCACCACGGTGAACGCCGTGAACGGTGTGGCGACGTTCACCAACCTCGCGCTCACCGGGACGGGCGCCTTCACGCTCACGTTCACCGGAACCGGCCTCACGAGCGCCACGTCCACGAGCTTCACCGTGGCCGCACAGACGCCGACGCAGCTGGCGATCACCACACAGCCCGCCGGCGCGGTCAGCGGTGTCAACCTCACGACGCAGCCGGTCGTGGAGATCCGGGATGCCGGTGGCGTCGTGGTCAGTGGCAGCACCGCCGCCGTGACCGCGGCGATTACCAGCGGCAACGGCACACTGGTCGGAACCGCCACCGTGAACGCGGTGAACGGCGTCGCGACGTTCACGAATCTGCGCGTCAACGGCAGCGGCGCCCAGACGATCACCTTCAGCAGCACCGGGCTCACGAGTGCGGCGTCGGCGAGCTTCACGGTGACGCAGGTCGCCGCGTCGCTGAGCATGCAGACGCAGCCGGCCGGCGCCGTGAGCGGCACGGCGTTCACGACGCAGCCCGTCGTGCGCATCCTCGACAACGCCGGGCTGGTGGTCACCACCGGCACTGGCGCCTCGCTCGTCGTCACGGCAGCGCGCGCAACCGGCGCCGGCACCCTGAGCGGCACCCTCACCGCGACGGCGGTGAATGGCGTGGCCACCTTCACCAACCTGGCGATCACCGGGACCGGCGCCCACACGCTCTCCTTCAGCACCACCACGCCGGCCCTCACCGTGAACTCGGCGAGCTTCACCGTGGCCGCCGGCGCCGCCACGCAGGTGGCCATCAGCACGCAGCCCGCGGGCGCCGTGAGCGGCGTGGCGTTCACGACGCAGCCCGTCGTGCAGCTGCGCGACGCGGGCGGGAACGTCAGCACCAGTACCGCGGCGGTGACGGCGACCATCGCCACGGGGACCGGCACGCTCAGTGGCACCACGACAGTGAACGCGGTGAACGGCGTCGCGACCTTCACCAACCTGGCCATCACTGGCACCGGCGCGCATACGCTGACCTTCGCGAGTGCGGGGCTCACCAGCGCTACCTCGAACAGCTTCACCGTCACGGCGCCGGTCGCCACGCAGCTCGCGATCACGACGGAGCCGTCGGGCGCGGTGAGTGGTGTCGATCTCACCGCACAGCCGGTCGTCGAAGTGCGCGACGCGGGCGGCGCGGTCGTGCCGGGCAGTACGGCGGCCGTCACCGCCGCGATCACCAGCGGCAACGGCACACTCGTCGGCACGGCGACGGTGAATGCGGTGAACGGCGTCGCCACGTTCACCAACCTGCGCGTCAACGGCAGTGGGGCGCAGACGATCACGTTCACCAGCGCGAGCCTCACGAGCGCGGTATCCGCGAGCTTCACGGTCACGCAGGTCGCCGCCTCGCTCAGTGTGCAGACGCAGCCCGCCGGGGCCGTCAGCGGCACCGCGTTCAGCACGCAGCCGGTCGTGCGGATCCTCGACAATGCCGGGCTGGTGATCACCACCGGCACCGGCGCCTCGCTGGTGGTCACGGCCGCGAAGCAGACGGGCACCGGCACACTGGGCGGCACGCTGACCGCCACGGCCGTGAACGGCGTGGCGACCTTCAGTACGCTCGCCATCACCGGCACCGGCGCGCATACGTTGCAATTCACCACCGCCACGCCGGCGCTGTCGGTGAACTCGGCCAGCTTCACGGTGGCGGCCGGTGCCGCGACCCAGCTCGCGATCACCACGCAGCCGGCCGGCGCGGTGAGCGGCGTGGCCTTCACGACGCAGCCGGTGGTGGCCATCCGTGACGCCGACGGTAACCTCACGACGAGCACCGCGCAGGTGACGGCGTCTGTGGCGACCGGCACGGGCACGCTCAGCGGCACAACGACCGTCACGGCGGTTAACGGTGTGGCCACCTTCAGCAATCTGGTGCTCACCGGATCGGGCGCGCATACGCTCACGTTTGCGAGCACGGGGCTCACCAGCGCGACCTCGAACAGCCTCACGGTGACCGCGCCGAGTGCAACGCAGCTCGCCATCACGACGCAGCCGGCGGGCGCCGTCAGCGGCGTGAACCTCACCACACAGCCGGTCGTGGAAGTGCGTGACGCCGGCGGGTTGGTGGTCACCGGCAGCACCGCCGCGGTGACCGCCGCCATCACCAGCGGCAACGGGACGCTCGTGGGCACCGCCACGGTGAACGCCGTGAACGGCATCGCGACGTTCACCAACCTGCGGGTGAACGGCAGCGGCGCGCAGACGATCACGTTCAGCAGTGCCGGGCTCACCAGCGCGGCGTCGGCGAGCTTCACCGTGACACAGGTGGCCGCGTCGCTGAGCGTGCAGACACAGCCTGCCGGTGCGTTGAGCAGCACGCCCTTCACGACGCAGCCCGTCATCCGCATTCTCGATAACGCGGGCCTGGTGGTGACTACCGGGAGCGGGGCCTCGCTGGTCGTGACGGCGGCGAAGGCGACCGGTACCGGCACGTTGGGTGGTACGCTGACGGCCACTGCGTCGAACGGCGTCGCGACCTTCACCGATCTCGCGATCACCGGCAGTGGCGCGCACACGCTGTCGTTCAGCACGACCGCGCCGGCGCTCACTGTCAATTCGGCGAGCCTGACGGTGCTGGCTGGCACCGCCACACAGGTCGCCATCTCGACGCAGCCGGCGGGCGCGGTGAGTGGCGTGGCCTTCACCACGCAGCCCGTGGTGCAGCTGCGCGACGCCGATGGCAACGTGAGCACGAGCACGGCCGCGGTGACGGCCACCGTCGCGAGCGGTGCCGGGACCCTCGGTGGCACGACCACCGTGAACGCCGTGAACGGCGTCGCCACGTTCACCAACCTGGCCATCACGGGGACGGGCGCACATACACTGACCTTTACCAGTGCGGGGCTCACGAGCGCGACGTCGGCGAGCTTCACCGTGACCGCCCCGCCGGCGACGCAGCTCGCGATCACGACGCAGCCCGGGGGGGCGGTCAGCGGCGTGAATCTCACGACGCAGCCGGTCGTCGAAGTCCGTGACGCGGGTGGGGCGGTGGTGACCGGAAGCACCGCTCCGGTGACGGCCGCCATCACGACCGGGAACGGCACGCTCGTCGGGACGGCGACGGTGAACGCGGTCAACGGCATCGCCACCTTCACCAACCTGCGCGTGAATGGCAGCGGCGCGCAGACGATCACCTTTACCAGCGGCAGTCTCACGAGCGCGGCGTCCACCAGCTTTACCGTCACGCAGGTCGCCGCATCGCTCAGCGTGCAGACGCAGCCGGCGGGGGCCGTGAGCGGTAGCGCGTTCACGACGCAGCCGGTCGTGCGCATTCTCGACAATGCCGGGCTGGTGGTCACCACCGGCAGCGGCGCGTCGCTCGTCGTCACCGCCGCCAAGGCCACGGGGACCGGCACGCTGGGCGGCACGCTCACCGCCACGGCCTCGAACGGCGTCGCCACCTTCTCGACGCTGGCGATTACCGGCAGCGGCGCACACTCGCTGCAGTTCACGACGGCGTCACCGGCCCTGTCGGTGAACTCGACCAGCTTCACCGTGGCGGCTGGCGCGGCAGATCAGCTGGCGATCACGACGCAGCCGGCGGGTGCGGTCAGTGGTCTGGCCCTCGGGACGCAGCCCGTGGTGGAGATCCGCGACAACACCGGCACCCTGGTCACGGGGAGCACGGCGCCGGTCACGGCCGCGATCACGACGGGCACGGGCACGCTGGTCGGCACCGCCACGGTCAATGCGGTTGGCGGCGTGGCCACCTTCACGAACCTCCGCATCGATGGCAGCGGAGCGCACGTGATCACCTTCAGTAGTGGCTCGCTGACGACCGCGGTATCGAACAGCTTCACGGTCACGCAGGTGGCGGCCGCGCTCAGCGTGCAGACAGAGCCAGCCGGCGCCGTGAGCGGCACCGCGTTCACCACGCAGCCGGTGGTGCGAATCCTCGACAACGCCGGCCTCGTGGTCACGTCGGGCAGCGGGGCCTCACTGGTGGTCACGGCCGCCAAGGCCACCGGCAGTGGCACGTTGGGTGGCACGCTCACGGCGACCGCGACCAACGGGGTCGCGACATTTGGCACGCTGGCCATCACCGGCAGTGGCGCGCATACGCTGCAGTTCACCACCGCGTCTCCCGCATTGTCGGTGAACTCGAGCAGCTTCACCGTGATCGGACCCGCCACGCAGCTCGCCATCACCACCCAACCGGCGGGCGCGGTCAGCGGCGTGGCGTTCACCACGCAACCCGTCGTTGAGGTCCGGGATGCGAGCGGCAATCGCGTCACCTCGAGCTCGGCGCCGGTCACGGTCACCATCGCCACCGGCACCGGCGCCCTCGTCGGAACGGCCACCGTGAACGCAGTGAACGGCGTCGCCACCTTCCCCGATCTGCAGATCAACGGCAACGGCAGTCATACCCTGACGTTCTCGAGCGGCGCGCTCACCGACGCGACCTCGAACGCGTTCACGGTGACGCAGGTCGCCGCCTCGCTGGTGATCACCACGCAACCGGTTGGTGGCACCAGCGGCACGCCGCTCACCACGCAGCCGGTGATCGAGATCCGCGATAATGCCGGCCTCCTCGTGACCACCGGCACCAGCGCCACGCTGCCGGTGACTGCCTCCATTCAAGTCGGGACCGGTGGGACGCTGAGCAACGCCGTCGTCACCGCGAGCGGTGGGATCGCCACGTTCAACACGCTGACCCTCACCGGCACCGGCAGCTTCACGCTCCGCTTCGCCACCACCGCGCCCGCGCTCACCGTGGACGCCGCCCCCATCACCATGAACCCGCTGGATCATGAGTAGCACATCCCGCGGTCCCAGCTCCCGCAGTTCCAGCTTCCGAGGTTCAGGCTTCCGCCTGTCCCTCTCCGTCCTGTTCGCCGCCACACTCGCCGCCTGCACCCAGGACAGCACCACCACGCCCATTCCCGTCGCGTCCATCGCGCTCACGCCTGAGAACGCGAGTGTCAGCGCGGGTGCGACGGTGCCGCTCAGCGCGACGCTCAAGGATGCGGCCGGCCAGGTCGTCACCGGCCAACCCATCACCTGGTCGAGCAACAACACGGCCGTGGCGACGGTCTCGCGCTCCGGTGTGGTCACGACGTTGAGCCCGGGCAGTGCGCGGATCGCCGCCAGCTCCTTCGGGAAGAGCGCCACGGCTACGATCACGGTCACGGCCAAGCCGGTCGCAGCGGTCGTGCTTTCACCGGCGTCGGTGAGCATGCAGGTCGGCACGACGTCGCTGCTGCAGGCGCGACCGGTCGATGCCGATGGCGCGACGCTCACCGGGCGCAGTGTGGCGTGGAGCAGCAGCAACACCGCCGTCGCGACCGTCAGTCAGACGGGTACAATCACCGCGCTCTCCCCCGGGGCCACGACGATCACGGCGACCAGTGAAGGGCGCAGTGCCCAGTCGGCGGTGACGGTGACGCTTCCCGCCGTGAACTCCGTGACTGTCACGCCGACGCGAGATACCATTGGTGTCGGCACCGAGCGCCAGCTCACCGCCGTGTTGCGCGATGCGGCGGGCAACGCGCTCACCGGTCGTGTGCTCACCTGGGGCTCGAGCAACGTCGCCGTGGCCAGCGTCTCCTCCACCGGGTTGGTCGTCGGGGTCGCGCCGGGCACGGTCACGATCACGGGGACCAGCGAAGGCCGTGTCGGCAGCGCCACCATTGTCGTGCTGGCGCGCCTCGCGAGTGCCGTCATTCTCACGCCGGGCTCTGGCACGTTGGTGGTGGGCACCACGCAACCGCTCACCACACAGATCACCGATGCGCTCGGCAATCTGCTCACCGATCGACCGGTCAGCTACGCGAGCGACGCGCCCGCCGTCGCGAGCGTCTCCGCCACCGGTGTCGTGACCGCGTTGTCGGCGGGCACCGCGCGCATCACGGCGACCAGCGAAGGGAAGTCCGGCACCGCCACGTTCACGGTCATCCCGATTCCCGTGGCGCGGGTGGACATCACCCCAACACCCGTCGTGCTCTTGCCCGGTGGCATCCAGCAGCTGACGGCGGTCGCGCGCTCGGCGAGCGGGGCCATCCTGACCGGGCGCACGGTGACCTGGGTCAGCGGTGCGCCGAGCGTCGTGACCGTGTCCTCGACGGGGGTGCTGACGGCGGCAGGGAACGGAGTCGCTGTGGTGCTCGCGCTCGTGGACGATGTCGCCGGATCGGTGACCGTGACGGTGGGGCCGCCAGCGATCGCGTCCATCACGATTTCACCGGCGAGCCCGTCGGTGAGTGTGAACACCAGCCTGCAACTCACCGCCACGCTGCGCGACGCCTCCGGCAACGCGCTGGCGGGGCGCAGCATCACGTGGACCTCGGCCGATGAATCCATCGCGTTCGTCTCGAGCACCGGACAGGTGTTGGGGCTCAAGCCCGGCACGGTGCGCATCACGGCCACTTCGGAGGGAGTCAGTGCCTCGACCGTCCTTACGGTTCGCTGAACCGCGGCGCGCCCTGCTGTGCGGCGTGCTGCTCCTGGGCGCGTCCGCGCTCAGCGCGCGCGCCCTCGATGCCCAGCAAGGGCCGCCACGGCTGTCCCCCAAGCGCACGCTGACGGTGGGACCGGCGCCAGGCTGCGACGTGGTCCCGCCGGGGCAGGCGCCCGCCGCGCGTCGCGACAACGCCGAAGCGCGTCGCTTGGCGACCGCCGGGCAGGAAGCCTCGCTCGTGGGTGATCAGACCGCCGCGCGCGATGCGTTCCTGCGTGCCGCCCAGCTCAATCCCGGCGACGAACGGATCGCCTACGACCTCGCGCGCGCCCTCGAAGAACTCAACGATTCCACGCGCGCCGTGACAGAGCTCTGCCGCTATCTCACCCTGTCGCCGGCGGGTCGTGAAGCCGCCGACGTGCGCGATCGCCTGCAGCGGCTCGTGCCGCAGGCCAGGCAGCGCACCGCCGAGAACGTGCAGGTGCAGTTCCGGCTGGGGCTCTCCTTCTTCGACGACGGCCGCTACGACGCTGCGCAGAAGGCGTTCGACGACGTGGTGCGCGACGCCCCCAAGTCGGCCGAAGGGTGGTTCAATCGCGGGCTCGCGCGCGCCGCGCGTGGCGACCGCGCCGCAGCGCTCACCGATCTCGAGCAGTATCGCGTGAACGCGCCCACAGTGGACGATCGCGTTGAAGTCGGGCGCGCCATCGAAGTGCTGCGTCGCCCGGTGTACAGCCCGGCGGGCGCGTTCGCGCGCAGCCTGATCCCGGGCGTCGGGCAGTTCTATGTCGGGCACACCATCCGTGGGGTGCTCACGCTCGTGGCCAGCGGTGCCGGCCTCGGCATGGCGATGGTGCAGCAGACGACGACCGAAACGATCAACTACACCGATCCCAACGGCGTCCCCGCGCCCTACACGCAAACGACGCAGCAGCGCAAATACTTCACCGCCGGCGCGGGCGCGGCAGTGGGCATGACCATCATCGGCCTGATCGACGCCACGGTGGCCGCGAACAAATCGCAGCAGGGCGCCTCCATTCTCGCCCCGCGCACGCCCCGCGCCGCGCTGGTCCCCATCGTCACCCCCCGCGGCGGCGGGCTCTCGGTGGCGGTACGCTTCTAGGCGCGCCGTACGTCGATCGTGCCTGCTCTGCGGAGGGGCGGAGGGGCTGAGCAACGGAGATCGGTTTGCACTCTCTTCGTTGCTTCGCCTCTCCGCCCCTCCGCATGTCAGGTACAACCAGTTCGCGGCATCGCCGTAGCGTGCTACTTCGCGCCCGCCTTGAACGCGGCGATGCTGTTCCGCGTGAACTCGCTCAGCACCAGCGTCCCGCTCATCGCCGCGCGCTCGGCGAGGAGCGCATCCCACGATTCGGTCCCCGCCCAGAAGACGCGCTTCATCATCGCCATCGCCTCCGGGTTGGCCTTGGCCAGTACGGCTGCCTGCGCGTCCACCGCCGCGTCGAGCGCCGCGACATCGGGTACGACCTTCGCGTAGAGCCCGCGGCGCTCGCACCAGGCCGCGTCGCGCCAGTCGGCGTCCACCGCCATCTGGCTGAAGCTCGCCAGTCCGATCTTCTTCTCGATCACCGGGCCCACCACGAACGGGCCGATGCCGACGGCCAGTTCACTGAGCTTGGCCGACGCCTTCTCCACCGCAAACGAGAAGTCGGAGGCGGCGATCAGTCCCACCGCACCGCCGGCCGCCTTGCCGTGCACCCGGCTGATCACGAACTGCGGGGCGCGGATCATCGCCAGGATCACCCCCGCAAAGCCGCTGAAGAACTGCTGCCCCTGGTCCCGGTCGGAAATCGCGGCCAGCTCGTCAAAGGAGGCGCCGGCGCAGAATGGGCCCGTGCCGCCACTCTGCAGCACGATCACGCGCACGGCCGGGTCCTGGCTCACGCGCGTGATCGTCGCGGCCAGGTCGCGTAACAGGACCCCGGGGAGCGAATTGCTCTTGGGGTGAAAGAACTCGACGCGGCCGATACCAGCGGACACGTCGGTCCGGACGTAGCCATCCGGACCCGTTTCGGAGGGGGAATTGGTGGCGGGTGTCATGGCCCGGAAGATAGTCCGGGAATTACATTACTGAAGCAGTTTCCCACCTACCCGTCTGCGCATGTCTCCCACGACGACCGTTCCTGCCGACGACGCGGCCCAGCTGGCCGCCTTCGAAGCCCGTATTGCCGCCGGTGAAAGCATCGAGCCCAAGGACTGGATGCCCGACCGCTATCGCCAGCAGCTCACGCGCATGATGTCGCAGCACGCCCACTCGGAAATCGTGGGCATGCTCCCCGAGGGCAACTGGATCACGCGCGCCCCAAGCCTGCGCCGCAAGCTGTCGCTCATCGCCAAGGTGCAGGACGAGGGCGGCCACGGCCTCTACATCTACTGCGGCACCGAGACGCTCGGCGTCGATCGCCAGGAGCTCATCGAGCAGCTGCTCGACGGGCGCGCGAAGTACTCGAGCATCTTCAACTATCCCACGCTGTCGTGGGCCGACATGGGCGTGATCGGCTGGCTCGTCGACGGCGCTGCCATCGTGAACCAGACCGTGCTCGCCAAGGCGTCGTACGGCCCGTATGCGCGCGCGATGGTGCGCATCTGCAAGGAAGAGAACTTCCACAAGCGCCAGGGCTACGAGATCTGCTCGGTGCTCGCCAAGGGCACGCCGGCGCAGAAGGCCATGGTGCAGGACGCCGTGAACCGCTTCTGGTGGCCGTCGCTCATGATGTTCGGCCCCAGCGATACGAACTCGCCGAACAGCGCCGAGCTCCTCAAGTGGCGCGTCAAGCGCAAGACGAACGATGAGCTGCGCCAGCGTTTCGTGAATCTCACCGTGCCGCAGGCGATCGCCATCGGCCTCACGCTCCCCGATCCGGATCTCCGCCTCAACCCGGAGACGGGCGACTGGGAGTTCGGCGAGATCGACTGGAGCGAGTTCTACGACGTGCTCAAGGGCAATGGCCCCTGCAATCGCGAGCGGCTCGAGGCGCGCCGCAAGGCGCACGAAGACGGCGCCTGGGTGCGTGCCGCCGCGGCCGCCTACGCCGAGAAGCAGCAGGCGCGTTCGTCCACTGCGGCCGCCTGAGGACACCACTCATGAGTGACCACCAGCATCCGCTCTGGGAAGTCTTCACGCAAGGCAGTCACGGCGAGCCGTTCGAGCACGCCGGCAGTGTGCACGCACCCGATGCCGAACTCGCCCTGCAGAACGCGCGCGACGTGTATGCCCGCCGCGGCGAAGCCGTGAACCTCTGGGTGGTGCCGAGTGCGGCGATCGTCGCGTCGGCGCCAAGCGACGCGGGCCCGTTCTTCGACCCCGGCAACGACAAGGCGTATCGCCACCCGCAGTTCTACGTCGCCCCGCGCGGCGTGCGGATTTTCTGATGGCCGCCGAGCAGGCTCCCATGGGCGGCCAGGCGGGTATCGTCCACAAGCAGCCCGACTTTCAGGTCGCCGCGCCGCGGCGCGCGCCCATCGCCGATCCGCTGGTGGAGTATCTGCTGCGTTTGGGCGACGATCGTCTGGTGCTCGGCCACCGCATGAGCGAGTGGTGCGGGCACGGGCCGATCCTCGAGGAAGACATCGCGATGTCCAACATCGCGCTCGATCTCATCGGGCACGCCCAGTCGCTGCTGCAGCTCGCCGGTGAGCTCGAAGGGCAGGGGCGCGATGCCGATGCGCTCGCGTACTTCCGCGACGGTGTGCAGTACCGCAACTGCCTCATGGTCGAGCTGCCGAATGGCGACTTTGCGTTCACCATGGTGCGGCAGTTCCTGTTCGACACGTACAGCGTGCTGCTCTGGGACGCGCTCTCGCGCTGCGAACATCCGCAGCTCGCCGCGATCGCCGCCAAGAGCCTCAAGGAAGACAAGTATCATCTCCGCCACTCGAGCGAGTGGGTGGTGCGCCTCGGTGATGGCACCGAGGAAAGCCACGCGCGGGCGCAGGCCGCGCTTGATCAGCTGTGGCGGTATGTCGGTGAGCTGTTCGATCACGACGAAGTGAACGACGCCGTGGCCGGCGAAGCGCTCATCGCGGTGGATCACGCCGCCATTCGCGCGCTCTGGGAGACGATGGTGAAGGATGCGCTCCAGCGCGCCACGCTCACGCTGCCGGCGGAGCAGGGCACGCGCCGCGGCGGTCGTCGCGGCCTGCACACCGAGCACCTCGGCCACATGCTCGCCACCATGCAGAGCGTCGCGCGCGCGCATCCCGGCGCCTCGTGGTAAGCATGTCGGACGCGCCGCCATGCTGACGCGCGACGAGATTTTCGAGGTGCTGCAGACCGTGCCAGACCCCGAGGTCCCCGTGATCTCGGTGGTCGAGCTGGGTGTGGTGCGCGACGTGGTGATCAGCGGCGAGGCGGTCACGGTTACCATGACGCCGACGTACAGCGGTTGTCCCGCCATGAGGGAGATGGAGGCGGACATTCGCACGGCGCTCAACGCCCGTGGTATCGCGCAGGTGGATGTGCAGCTGGTCCTGTCGCCGGCATGGACAACCGACTGGATCGGCCCCGAGGCGCGCGAGAAGCTGCGGAAGTATGGCATCGCGCCGCCGGGCAAGGCCGAGCCGCAGGGGCTCGTGATGCTCACCCGAGCACGTCAGCCCGTCCCGTGTCCCCGGTGCGGCTCGCGCGATACGCGGTTGCAGAGTGAGTTCGGGAGTACGGCGTGCAAGGCGATTCATACCTGCAACGCCTGCCGCGAACCCTTCGACGAATTCAAGGCGCTCTGACGAGCGCGAGGGCGCGGAGGCTTTTGAGGAACGCCCCTGGACTTCGCCTGGGGCGTTTTTCGTTGCTTTCGCGGAGCGGGCGCGGAGCGCAGCTCACTTTGTTCGCCGCGGGTAGCGAAAGATTACGGCGGGGTGACGGTGCGGTAATGCGGATCCATAGGCTGGTGGCATGGATGACGCGAATGAGATTACCCGCACGATTATCGGCGAAGCCATCGCGGTGCACCGCAAGCTGGGGACGGCGGCGCGCGAGGTGAGCTATGAGACGCTGCTGATGGCCCGTCTCGAACAACGCGGCCTGCACGTCGCACGACAGGTGGAGATCGACGTGCGCGACAGCGGCATCGTGCTGCATCGTGCCTGTCGCATGGATCTCGTGGTCGAGGAGTGCGTCGTCGTCGAGATCAAACGCGCCGTCCGCTTTGCCCCTCTCCACAAGAACCAGCTGCTCACGTACCTCCGCTTGTCCGGCCACCGCCTTGGTCTACTGATTGACTTCGGCCGCCAGCGACTGGTCGACGGCGTCATCCGCGTGGTCAACGACTACGACGGCCCCCCACTCCCTCCACGGTCAGGCAAGCGAAGCGCCGCCTGACTCTCCGCGTCCCCCTCCGCGGAAGGAATGAAAAACGCCCCCGGGCGAAGCCCAGGGGCGTTTCCTCATTCACCTCCGCGTCCTCGACGGGCAGAACCCGTTAGCGGAGCTCACCAAACGAGACGCGGCCAGCCTTTGCGTCGGCCGGGCGGCAACTGGTAGGCGGGTTCTGCCCGTCCAATAGCTGCCAGACTTCCACCCGACGGTTCGGGCTCTGCGCCTGCTTGTTGTCGGCAGACACGCGGCCACGGTTCGCCGGCGGCGGCTCCGGCTCGCTCGCGCCATCGCGCGACACGACGCACTGCTCACCGAAGCTGTTCGTGAAGATGCGATCCTTGATCGACTTCGCATCCTTGCCCGCGAGCTTCAGGATCTGCTTGGTGACCATGTCGGCGCGGCTCTTCGCGAGCTTGTTGTTGTACGCTTCCGAGCCGTACCAGTCGGTGTGGCCTTCGACCGAGATGCGGAGCGTCGGGATGCGCTTCATGGCCTCGACCACGACCTTGAGCGTGTCCATGCCCGACTTCAGCACCTGCGCCTTGTCGAAGTTGAAGAGCGTGTAGTCGAGCGCGATGCGCGCGGCCGGCTTCACGACTTCCTTGCACTCGACCGAGGCCGACGCCGTCTTCGTGCTGCCGTACGCCGTCTTCGAGACCGTGATCGTCGTCGTGCCGGCGGCGTTGCACGTCACGGTGCCGTTGCTCACCGACGCGATCGCCGGGTTCGTCGAGCTCCAGGTGATGGCGCCGAGGTCCACGTTGTCCGCGTCCGTCGCCTTCGAGGCGAACGACAGCGTCTTGCCCACATCCGTCGAGCCCGAGGTCGGCGTCAGCGTGAGGTTCCACGCCGGCGGCGGCACGGTGACCGTGGCCGACACCGAGCGGGCGAGCTTCTTCTGCGTACCCGAGCAGGTGATCGTGGCCGTGCCGTACTTCACGCCCGTCGCCACCGCGCCGTTCGTGACCGTCGCGATCGCGGCGTCGCTCGTCGAGCAGGCGAGGTCCTTGATGTTCTTGAGCGGAATGACCTTGCCCTTCATGTCGGCGGCGCTCAGCGCGAACTGCTTCGTCGCGCCGCGGTTCACCGTCGCCGAAGCCGGGTCGATCTTGAGCGCCCAATCCCACTTCACGGACTCGCCGCCGCACGCGCCACGGAGCGCATACGTCGCACCGATGCGCAGGCCGCCGTTCGTCGACGTGCCCGTCAGCGCCTGCTGGTTCGGCGACGGGTTGTAGTCCACCAGGGCGTCGGCCCGCGCGCCCCACTTGCCACTGCCACACAGCTTCACGCCGAGCATGCCGGCGAAGCCGTCTTCGTACTTGTTCGGCGTCGCGCGGCCATTGAACACCGACTGCAGGTAGCCGGCGCCAAGAATGATCTTGGCCTTGCTGCCCGCGGGCAGCGTCAGCGTGCCCAGGCCACGCCACGGCGTGTAGGTGATCTTCTCGAACGGCGCGACCTGATTCTCGGTCTTGCCATAGTTGCCGTTCACTTCAACGCCCAAGCCCTTCCAGATCTGCATGGCGAGCATGCCACCGATCCCGGGGACTTCCTTCTTCATGCGAAGGTCTTCGTCGAGCTTCGTGAACTGCCCGAACGCGCCAATCTCGATGCGCTTGCCGATATCGCCCGTGAGCCCCTGCGCCTGAACCATCGGCGCGGCGACCACGGAGGCCAGCAGCGAAAGTCCGACCAAGCTTTTGTTCATGGAGTCCTCTGTGATAGAGCCGAAAAACGGACCGCCAGCGTCCGCCGGCCCCGTGGGCACGCATGCCAAGGGGCCTGTCGAATACTAAGCCATTGTGCCGGCGTGCGATACGTCACGTTTACCCCCCTCGAGGGTGGTGATGTGTGCACGTGAGGACGAGACGATCGGAAGGCGGTGTGCGTTTCGTCACGCGCCGGCACTGTTACAGCGCCAGCAGCGCATCCACGGCCCGGCGCACGGCGGTTACCGTCGGGACGACCGCGTCCAGCAGGGTGGGGTGGTACGGCACCGGAATGTCCTCCGGGGCCAGCCGCTGGACCGGGGCGTCGAGGTGCCAGAAGGCCTCCTGGGCCACGGCCGCCGCAATCTCGGCGCCGAACCCGGCCGTCCGGTTGTCCTCGTGGACGACCAGGCAGCGCCCGGTCTTGGCCACCGAAGCAAGCACAGCCGTCTTGTCCCACGGCGCGATGGTCCGCAGGTCGAGCAGCTCCACCTGTCCATCCAGATCCGCCACCGCCTCGGTGCAGCGATGCACCATCGCGCCCCAGGTCACCAGCGTCAGCGCCTCGCCCTCGGCGACCACCCGCGCCTTGCCGAAGGGCAACACGTAGTCGTCGCCCGGGTACCGCGCGCTGCCGTCGCCCGTCATGAGCAGCGAGCGATGCTCGAAGAAGATCGTCGGGTTCGGGCTGCGCATCGCCGCCCGCAACAGCCCCACCGCATCGGCGGCGTTCGAGGGAATCGCCACCTGCCAGCCGTACGCGTGCGCAAAGCGCACTTCGTCGGAGAGCGAGTGCCACGGATCCCCGACATCCTTGCCAAAGCCGCCCGGCATGCGCACCACGATCGGTGCGGCAAAGCGGTTCGCCGTGCGCCACCGCATCGTGCCGGTGTTGTTCAGCTGCTCCGTCGCGGGGTCGGCATACTTGCGAAACTGAATCTCAGCGACCGGCACCAGCCCGCTGATGGCCATCGCCACCGCCCGCCCGATGATCCCTTCTTCCGAGAGGCTGGTGTCGAACACGCGCTCCTTGCCGAACTGCTTCTGCAACCCTTCGGTGACGAGATGCACGCCGCCCTTGCGGCCCACGTCTTCACCGAACACCACGACCTTCGGGTTCACCGCGAGCTCGTGCCGCAGCGTGCGGCGCACCGCCTCGGCAAAGCGCAGCAGCTCGCCGTCTTCATTCGCGATGTCGGTCCCGCCCAACGCGTCGCGCTCGGCGCGCGAGAGCCCGCCCATCGCGTCGTACCCCACGGCGGGGTCGGCGTACAGATGCTGCGCGATCGTGGTCGGGTCGGGCATCTGGCGCGCACGCGCGCGGTCCACCGCAGCGATCACGTCCCGCTGCACCTCGGCTTCGAGCGCGGTCCACTCCGCGGCGCTCATCAGCGCCGGCACGAGATACTCGCGCAGTCGCGGGAGCGGATCCCGTTCGGCGTTGGCGGTGATCTCCGCCTCGGTGCGGTACCCCTTCTGGTTGTCCGGACCGGAATGGCTCGAGAGGCGCGGGACCGTCAGCCGCACCAGCGCCGGACCATTGCCGCCTCGCACATGCTCCACCGCTTCCTGCAACAGCCCCGACGCGTCGTGCGGATCGGTACCGCTGCCGTCGCGAATGAACAGATTGCCGAAGCTCGCCAGATTCTTGGCGATGTTCGCGCCCGGCGTCTGCATGTCCCCGCGCACGCTGATGCCGAGGTCGTTGTCTTCGATGTAGAAGAGCATCGGCAGCCGCAGCGTCGTCGCCATCGTGAGCGCGGCCCAGAAGCCATTGGTGGCCACGCTGGCATCCCCGCCGAGCGAGACGCTCAGGCAGCGATCCCACGCCTCGTCACGCAGCGTGTCGCGATGGTAGACAATGCTCTGTGCCCAGCCCGCCGCGGGGGTGTACTGCGACCCCACATCGCCGGCCATCGGCAGCACGGTGCAGCTGTCTTTCCCGGGGAGGTTGCACACCACGCCGATGTCGCGCCCGCCGCTGAACCCGCCGGCGCGCCCGAGCGGGCTGCCGTGCGCGTCTTCAAGGCTCAGCCCAAGCGACAGCAGTAGCGGTCGTGAGCGGTAGTAGGCGCCGGCGCCGTCGCGCTTGCCCGTGAGCAGCGACCCCAGAATAACCTGCGCCATGTCGTGACCACGCGCCGAGAACTGGTAGAGCACCTGGTGCTCACGCGGAACCGACGCACGATTGCGGTTGGTCTGTTCTTCGAGGTCATCGAGGGCGCGCGACGCGAGCGTGGTATACGCGATGCGGCGCCAATCGAACCCGGGGCGGGGCCCGTCGGTGCGCCCAAACAGGCGGGCGACCGGCCGGGTGGCAGTCTTGGCTGGCATAGCCACCTAATCTGCCTGCCGAACCCCCGGAGTGGCAGGGCGGCCCAGGACGCGGCTCGCGGTATTCAGCAGGGAGATCGGCGGGCTGCCGTCCACCGCGATCAGCACGAGGCGCACCGCCGAGGTGGCCGCCGGAATGCCGACGCCAAGCAGGACCAGCAGCAGATTGGCGGCGAGCCAGGGGGCGACCCACTGCTGGACCAGTGCGCGGTCCTTCTTCCACACCCACGCCGCGATGGCGGCTCCGTTCACCACCAGCAGCCCGCCAAGGGCCCAGACAAAGGCGGTCCAGCCGATCGTGGTCAACCAGGCGGCGAGATTGGACGTCATGCGCGCGGCTCCTGAAGGAGACACCGGGAGAGGTGGGACGACCAGTGCACATTACGCCCCGAACCGCGAATGCGCGAGCACCGCGCACGCGCGCGCCGGCGCGTGTGGTGACCCGGCGCCATCGGCAGGGGCGGGTGCTAGTTTTGACCGGATGTCTCCCACCTCCCCCTCCCTCCAGGTCGAGCGGGGCGACGGCGTCCTGACGCTTACGCTGAACCGCCCCGACGTTCTGAACAGCTTCAACCGCGAGATGGCGCTGGCGCTGCAGGCCGCGCTCGCGGACGCCGCCACCGACCAGACGGTGCGCGCCGTGGTGCTCACCGGCGCCGGCCGTGGCTTTTGCGCCGGACAGGATCTCGCCGAAGCGCTGCCGCAGGATGGCGGCCCCATGCCGGATATCGGCGAGATCGTGAAGGCGAGCTACAACCCGATCATCCGCGCCATTCGCACGCTCGAGAAGCCGGTACTCTGCGCGGTGAACGGTATCGCCGCCGGTGCGGGCGCCAATCTCGCGTTCGCGTGTGATCTCACCATTGCTGCCGACGACGCCAGCTTTGTGGAGAGCTTCGCCAAGCTCGGGCTCATTCCCGATACGAGCGGCACGTTCTTCGTGCCGCGCCTGGTGGGCATGCAGCGTGCCACGGGGATGTTCTTCCTCGCCGAGAAGATGCCGGCGGCCAAGGCGAAGGAGTGGGGACTGATCTGGGATGTGGCGCCCAAGGCCGAACTGATGGATCGCGTGATGACGATGGCGAAGCAGTTGGCCACGCAGGCGACGCGTGGCTTCGGGCTCACGAAGCGCGCGCTCAACGCGAGCTTCGCCAACGGGCTCGACGCGCAGCTCGACGTGGAAGCGCAGGCGATGCACGAGGCGGGGCGTACGGCGGACTATGAGGAAGGCGTGCGCGCGTTTCTCGAGAAGCGGGCCCCCGTGTATCGCGGCGCGTAACGGCCCATGACCGTGACGAGCGAAACGCCAGTCGGCGTGGTCGGCGCCGGCGCGATGGGCGCCGGTATCGCGCAGGTTGCCGCGATGCACGGCCATCCGGTCGTGCTCGCCGATGCCATGCCCGCCGCCGTGGCGCGCGCGAAGGCGGGGCACGCCAAGGCGCTGGCGCGCGACATCGAGAAGGGACGCCTGACGAGCGAGCAAGCCGATGCCGTGCTCGCCCGCATCACGTACGTCGAGGGGGTGGACGACGCGGCGCTCCAGGCATTTGCCCCCTGCGGCGTGGTGATCGAAGCGATCATTGAACAGCTGGCGGCCAAGCAGGTGCTCTTTCGCGCGCTGGAGGCCGTGGTGGCACCGGACGCCATCCTGGCGAGCAACACCTCCTCCCTCAGCATCGCGGCCCTCGCCGGCGCCTGCGCACGCGGTGAGCGCATGGTGGGTGTGCACTTCTTCAATCCGGCCACGATCATGCCGCTGGTGGAGATCATCCCCGCCATCGGCACGGCCGACACCGTGCGCGATGCGGCGCGCGCCCTCGTGACGAGCTGGAAGAAAGTCACCGTGCTGGCCGCCGACACGCCGGGGTTCCTGGTCAATCGCGTGGCGCGACCGTTCTACGGCGAAGCGTTGCGCGTGCAGGAAGAGGGCATCGCCGATATCGCCACGATCGACTGGGCCCTGCGCACCATCGGCGGCTTCCGCATGGGGCCGTTCGAGCTGATGGACTTCATTGGCCACGATGTGAACTTCGCCGTGACGCGCTCGGTCTTTGAGGGCATGTACCACGATCCGCGCTACCGGCCGAGCATCGCGCAGCAGCGCCTGCTCGAAGCGGGGTGGCTCGGTCGCAAGAGCGGCCGTGGCTTCTACGACCATCGCGAGGGCGCCGCGACCCCGGCGGCCACGGAGGATGCGGCGCTCGCGCAGCGCATTGTCGATCGCATTCTCGCGATGCTGGTGAACGAAGCGGTGGAGGCGGTGCATCTGCGCCTGGCGTCGCCGGCCGACATCGAGCTCGCCATGACCACCGGCGTGAACTATCCCCGCGGCCTCCTCGCCTGGGGCGACACCATCGGTCCAGCCACCGTGCTCGCGCGTCTCGAGGCGCTGCAGGCGGAGACGGGGGACATGCGCTATCGCCCGAGCGTGCGGCTCCGGCAGGCCGTGCGCGCCGGTGCGTCGCTCCTCAGCGCCGACCGGTATGTCTGACACGGTGCCCCCGCCGAGCGCCCCCGAGATCATCACGCACCTCATGGCGCGTGACCGGTTCTCGCAGTGGCTTGGTGTCGAGGTGGTGGAGTCGGCGGTGGGCCGCTCGGTGCTTACCATGACGGTGCGCGAGGAGATGGTGAACGGCTTCGGCACGCTGCACGGCGGCGTGCTCTTCAGCCTGGCCGACAGCGCCTTCGCCTTCGTGGTGAACAGCGGCGGTCTCCTGAGCGTCGCTATCGACTGCACCATCAGCTTCCCGGTGGCCTGCAAACCCGGCGATCGCCTGCGCGCGGTCGGGGTGGAACAGAGCGCCTCCAATCGCCTCGCCTTCTGCGAGGTCACCGTCACCAATCAGGACAACGTCACCGTGGGCTTCTTCCGCGGCACGGCGTACCGCACCACGCGCCCGCATGTCATCGGGCAACACTTTGCGTAACACCAACCGCGCTCCCCATGTCTGAGTTGCAGCAGGCGTTTCTGGTTGACGGCGTGCGGACCCCCATCGGCAATCTCGGTGGGGCCCTCTCGCCCGTACGCGCCGACGATCTGGCCGCGCACGCCATCACCGCGCTCCTGGCCAAGGTGGCCGAGCGCTTCGCGGTGTTCGATGTGAAGGACATCGCCGATGTCATTTTGGGCTGCGCCAATCAGGCCGGTGAGGATAATCGGAACGTGGCGCGCATGGCGGCCCTGCTCGCGGGGCTCCCGGTGAGTGTGCCGGGGGAGACGGTGAATCGCCTCTGTGCCTCGGGGCTCACCGCCGTGGCCAACGCCGCACGCGCCATCAAGGCCGGCGAGGGCAGCGTGTACATCGCCGGCGGTGTGGAAAGCATGACGCGCGCGCCCTACGCCATGAGCAAGGGCGCGACACCCTTCGCCCGCGACGTGCAGCTCTTCGACACGAGCCTCGGCTGGCGCTTCGTGAACCCGCGCATGAAGGCGCTGCACGGCACCGACAGCATGGGAGAGACGGCCGAGAACGTCGCCGCGCAGTATGGCGTCTCCCGTGCGGATCAGGATGCCTTCGCGGTGCGCTCGCAGCAGAAGGCCGCCGCGGCCCGGGCCGCGGGACGGTTTGCGCGCGAGATCGCGCCGGTGATGATCCCGCAGAAGAAGGGCGATCCGGTGGCGGTGGCGCAGGATGAGTTCCTCCGCCCCGACACCACGATGGACACGCTTGTCAAGCTCAAGCCCGCCTTCCGGCACGACGGGCAGGGGAGTGTCACTGCCGGCAATTCGAGTGGCCTCAACGATGGCGCGGCGGCATTGCTGCTCGCGAGCGGTGCGGCGGTGGACATGAACCGGTTCGAGCCGCTCGCGCGCATCGTGGCGAGTGCGGCGGCCGGCGTGGAGCCGCGCATCATGGGGATGGGCCCGGTTCCGGCCACACGGCTGGTGCTCGAGCGTGCGGGGCTCACCCTCGACCAGGTCGATGTGATCGAGCTCAACGAGGCGTTCGCCGCGCAGGGACTCGCCTGTCTGCGCGAGCTTGGCGTCGCCGACGACGACGCTCGGGTGAACCCCAACGGCGGCGCGATCGCGCTCGGCCATCCGCTCGGGATGAGCGGCGCCCGCCTGGCGCTGACCGCGGCGTATCAGCTGCGGGAGACCGGCAAGCGCTACGCCCTCTGCACGATGTGCATCGGCGTGGGGCAGGGGTTTGCGATGATCCTCGAGCGCGTCTAGCGGCGACTCAGCATGATCTACGCCTTTGACGGGTTCATTCCGGTGGTGCACGAGAGCGCGTGCGTGCATCCGCAGGCGGCGGTCACCGGCAACGTGATCATCGGCCGCGACGTCTACATCGGCCCCGGCGCCGCCATTCGCGGAGACTGGGGCGGCATCGTGATCGAAGACGGCTGCAACGTGCAGGAGAACTGTACGGTGCACATGTTCCCCGGTGTGGTCGTGACGCTCGAAGCGGGCGCGCACATCGGCCACGGCGCCATCGTGCACGGGGCGCGCATTGGCGCCAACGCCCTCATCGGCATGAACGCCGTGATCATGGACAATGCCGTCGTGGGTAGCGGCTCCATCGTGGGCGCGCTCACCTTTGTGCCGGCCGGGATGGAGATCCCCGCGCGCAAGGTGGTCGTGGGGAACCCCGCCAAGATCGTGAAAGACGTGAGCGACGACATGCTCGCGTGGAAGACCGAGGGCACCGCCCTCTATCAGCAGCTGCCGGCGGCGATGCGCGAGCGTTGGCGCCCGGTGGAGCCGCTGCGGGAGCTTCCCGCCGACCGGCCCACGCAGATGGCGATGCTCGCCACCTGGCAGCAACGAAAGACCGAGACACCAACCCCCAAGGAGTCGTGATGTACCGGCTGCAGAACTACGCGCTCGGTCAGTGGGTGGCCGGCAGCGGCCCCATGAGCGATCTCATCGATGCCGTGACCGGCGAAAAGATCGGCGAGACGTCGGCGGCCGGTCTCGACTTCAAGGCCATGCTGCACTACGCCCGCACGGTGGGTGGCCCGAAGCTGCGCGCCTACACGTTCCATGAACGGGCGCTGATGCTCAAGCGCATCGCGATCACGCTGATGGAGCGCAAGGAAGAGTTCTATCCGCTGTCGTATCTCACCGGCGCCACGCGTGGTGATTCGTGGGTGGATATCGAAGGCGGCATCGGCACCTTCTTCGCCTACGCCAGCCGCGGGCGCCGCGAGTTCACCAACGAGCGCTTCCACATCGATGGCCCCACCGAGCCGCTCTCGAAGAACGGCACGTTCGTGGGGCGGCACATCATGGTCCCGATGGAAGGCGCCGCGGTGCACATCAACGCCTTCAACTTCCCCGTGTGGGGCATGCTGGAGAAGATGGCGCCGGCGCTGCTGGCTGGTGTCCCCTGTGTCGTGAAGCCCGCCACCACGGGCAGCCATCTCTCTCACGCGGTGTTCAAGGCCATCCTCGACACCGGCGTGCTCCCCGAGGGCGCCATTCAGCTGATCTGCGGCGAGGCCCGCACCCTCCTCGATCATGTCGAGGAGCTGGATGTGGTGGCGTTCACCGGCTCGGCGGCTACCGGGCAGAAGCTCAAGGCGGCACCGGCCATCATGGGCCACTCGGTGCGCTTCAACATGGAAGCGGACTCGCTCAACTGCTGCATCCTCGGGCCCGACGCGGCACCGGGCACCGAAGAGTTCGACCTGTTCATCAAGGAAGTCACCCGTGAGATGACCACCAAGGCGGGGCAGAAGTGCACCGCCATCCGGCGTACGATCGTGCCGTCGGGGATGGAGGAGGCGGTCATTCAGGCACTGGCGAAGCGGCTGAGCACCACCACCATTGGGGCGCCGACCGCCGAGGGTGTGCGCATGGGCCCGCTCGCCAGCCGCACGCAGGTGCGCGCCGTGGGCGAGAGTGCCGATCGCATTCGCCTGGCCACGGAACAGGTCTACGGGGTGACCGACTTTGCGGTGATCGGCGCCGATCGTGACAAGGGCGCCTTCTACGCGCCGGAGTTGCTCTACTGCAGCGATCCGCTCCATCGTCTGGAGCCGCACGACATCGAAGCGTTCGGGCCGGTGAACACCATCATGCCCTATCGCGATCTGGGTGAGGCGGTGCAGCTCGCCCGCCTCGGTCGTGGATCGCTCGTGGGGTCACTCGTCACGCACGATCCCCACGTGGCGCGTGAGGTCATCCTGGGCACGGCGCCCTATCACGGCCGCATGCTGGTGCTCGACCGCACCAGCGCGAAGGAGAGCACCGGGCACGGCTCGCCGCTCCCCAATCTCGTGCACGGTGGCCCCGGCCGCGCTGGCGGCGGTGAGGAGATGGGCGGGGCGCGTGGCGTGAGCCACTACCTGCAGCGGGTCGCGCTGCAGGGGAGCCCCAACATGCTCACCGCCATCACCCGCGAGTGGACGCGCGGCGCCGATGAGATCACCGACGCGATCCATCCGTTCCGCAAGACCTTCGATGAGCTCGAGGTCGGCGACACGCTGATCACGAAGTCGCGCACGATCACCCTCGAGGATATCGAGGCGTTCGCCACGCTCTCGGGTGATACGTTCTACGCCCACATGAACGACGAGCACGCCCGCAGCAACGGCGTGTTCGAAGGGCGGGTCGCGCACGGGTACTTCATCGTGTCGGCCGCGGCCGGGCTGTTCGTGCAGCCGGATCTGGGGCCCATGCTCGCCAATTACGGACTCGAGAAGCTGCGCTTCACCAAGCCGGTGTATCCGGGCGACACCATTCACGTGCGCCTCACCGTCAAGCAGAAGACCAAGAAGGACACCCCCGAGGGCACCATTCCGCAGGGCGTCGTGGAGTGGGACGTGGAGGTCTTCAACCAGCATCAGGAGCCGGTGGCGGTGTACTCCATCCTCACGCTCGTCCGTCGCAGCACCGCCGCCGCGGCGGCCTGACGATGGCCACCGCCGCCTCCACCACCGCGACGCGCAAGATCGACCGCAGCATCGTCGAAGGGCCGATCGGCCCCGCGGTGTGGAAGGTGGCGTGGCCCACCGTCCTGCAGAACGTGATTGCCGGTCTGCAGGGAATGATCGACCATGCGCTGGTGGGGCAGTATGTCGGCTTCGCCGGAAACGCGGCGATCGGAGTGGGCTTCCAGATCTTTCTGGTGGTGATGGTCTTCATCTCGTCGCTCTTCAGCGGGATGGGCGTGCTCGTGGCGCGCTACGCCGGCGCCGGCGACGAAGCCAGCATGAACAAGGCGGCGAGTCAGGCGTTCCTCCTCGCGCTCATCCTGAGCGTCGGCGTGCTGGCGCCCATCGGGTACGTGGCCGCGCCCTTCCTGCTCGGCCTCGTGAACGCCGCGCCGGCCGTACAGCACGAGGCGCTGCCGTATCTGCGCATCATGTTCGTCTTCGGCTTCGGCATGATGCTCTTCTTCATGCTGGGCGGTGCGCTGCGCTCGGCGGGCGATGCCAAGACCGGGCTGCGCCTCGGCATCGCGCTGACGATCGGCAACATTGCCTTCAACGTGTTGCTGATCCGAGGGCTGGGGCCCATCCCGGCGATGGGCACGGCTGGCGCTGCCGCCGGCGTGATGATCTCCAGCGGGCTCGTGGCCGTGTACTCCATCTACAAGCTGTTCAGCGGCACCTGGGTAATCGACTTCCGCGGCATGAGCTGGAAGCCCGACTGGGAAATCATCCGCGCGCTCTTTCGCTTCGGGCTCCCTACCGGCCTGCAGGGGATCGCGATGAACATCGCCGGCGTGCTGCTGCTGCGATTCATCGGCGGTACCGCGCAGAGCGCCGAGGCGCAGGCCGCGTATGCGGTGGGGTATACGGAGCTCTTCTCGCTCGTGACGTGGACCAGCGTGGGCTTGATGGGCGCGGCCGCCGCCGTTGCCGGTCAGAACCTCGGGGCCAAGCAACCGGAGCGTAGCCATCTCGCCGTGCGCGAAGCCGCCAAGATCGGGCTGGGCATCGCCGTCGTCGTGGGCGCGCTCTTCCTGCTCATCCCGGGCCCGCTGCTCGCGATCTTCGGCATGCACGAAACGGACGTGGTGCGCATCGGCCGCGAGCTGCTCGCCTATCTCAGCATCTCCGGCCTGTTCATTACGGTCGCCCTGACGTTCACCGGCGGCCTGCAGGGTACCGGCGATACGCGCAGTCCACTCTATATCTCGCTCATCTCCCAGTTCGCGCTGCCGATCGGCTTTCTCACCTTCATGCAGACGCAAGGCCGGTTGGAGCCCCACCACATCTGGCTCGCGATCGTGATGGGGCACTTCCTGCGGGCGGTGCTGAGCGTATGGCGGTTTGAGCAGGGGGCGTGGAAGAAGATCCAGCTGGGGGTGAGGTAGGCGCGCTGGCTGAACTGGAGAGACAAGAGGCGAGCGGGAGTTGGGGACGTGTGCATGAGTGGCGTGACGATCGCCCCAGCACTCACGCTCGTCACTCCCACTGCCACTCGCCTCTCGCTTCTCCATTGCCATAAGCGCGCGCCAGCGCGCGCCCGCGCCGCGCAGCAAGCGCTCCTCAAGGAACCCAGTCCTGGCCGGCGCGGTACACGCGTCATGCCCCGCGCCGGCCTCCCCCTCCGCCACGCCCGCGATGCGTTTGCGATTTACGCGGGCGTGCGTCTGGTGCTCAGCGTCGCCGTCTCGGTCGTGCACCTCGATCGGGTCGAGGGCCGCCCGTGGCTTGGCGTGTCCACGGTGCTCTGGAGTGTTGGCGTCTCACTGCTGCTCTCGGAGGTCGACCTCCGCCGCGCGGGCGCCCCGGAGCTGCTCGCGAATCTCGGGATCGGACAGCGCGAGCGGCTGCTGATCGCGGCGCTCCCGATGTTGGTCGCCGAAACGATCCTGCACGCGGCCGGTGCGTGGTGGTGGTGAATCCGTCGCCGCTCCTCGAAGCCGACGGCGTCAGTCTGCGTCGTGCGGATCGCTGGATTCTGACGTCGGCGAGTCTGCGTGGGCGCCCCGGAATCGTCACGGCGCTGCTCGGCCGAAACGGAGCCGGGAAGACCACGCTGCTGCGATTGCTCGTAGGCGATCTGGCCCTCGAAAGCGGCACCGTACGCTGGGAAGGCGCACCGCTCGAGCGGCCCTCGCGCACGCGGCTGGCGCGCCTGGGCGTCTGCTTTCTGCCCGCGCGCGAGGTCCTTCATCCGCGCGTGGCCGTGGCGAAGCAGTTGGGTTGGATAGCCCGTGACGCGGACCGTGTTCCCGGCGTGCTGGACGCGCTGCGGCTGACGGCGCTGGGCGCTCAGCGTCCGGCCGCGCTGTCCGGGGGCGAGCGCCGTCGCGCCGAACTGGCCGCAGCGCTCGTGTATGCCCCGCGGGTGCTCGTGCTCGATGAGCCGCTGCGCGGCCTGGCACCGCTCGATGCGGCGCTCATACTCACCACACTGCGCACCTTTGCGGCCGATGGCGGCGCGGTGGTGCTGACGGGGCACGAGCTGCCGCTGCTTGAGGCGCAGGTGGATCGCGTGACGTGGTGCTATGCGGGGACCACCCGCGAGTTCGCGAGCTTCGCGGAGGCGGCGGGGGATCACGCCTTTCGACGGGAGTTTTTGGGGGGGCGGTGAGGGTTGGCGCGCGCTGCCGCGCGCCTGTGGCAGTGGAGAGGCGAGAGGCGAGGGGGAGTGAGAGCCGCGAGCCGGGGTGATGAGTGCACCCTCATCACCCCAGCGCGACACCCAAACTCCCCCTCGCCTCTCGCTTCTCCAGTTCAACCAGCGCGCGCGCCTTACCTTTGCACGCGCGACACCAGCTCCCAATACCGCCGCACCCCGTCCACCCCGCTATCTCCCACAAACCCCGCCAGTGGCGACGTGAGTTGCGTGGTGTGGTACCCGGCCACATTCAGCGGATGCGACCCTTCGCCGCCGAACCAGCTGCGGATCACCACCGCGTTCGGTTGCCGCGGCAGCGCCCGCACCGCGCGTACGAAGGCCGCGAACCGACCGTCGCGAATGAGGTAGTCCTCGACGTTGCTCGTGTAGAGCACGCTCACGGCGTCGCCGCGCTCCTTGAGGACGGTGCCGAGTTTGCCGAGGACGGCGCCGGAGAGATCGCCCACGACCGGCACGACGAGATTGCGGCGCTCGAGTGACTGCACCACGCGAAACGCCGTGTCCGACGCGAGATAACTCGATTGCCGCCCCAGGAGATCCCGCTCGCGCAGCAGCTCGCCCAGCGTCGGGTAATACCACTGCGGCGGCCGCCCGGTGGACGTGAAGCGCAATCGGACGCCGTCGGTGATGAAGGCGGTGTGAAAGCGGGTGATCGTCGCCAGATCCGCCGCCGTCAGAGCGATGCCGCTGGCCGCGACCTGCTCACGAACCACGCGCAACGCCCGTTCCCGGCTCGTGGCTGTCGCGGGCGTGCGCTCTGCCCACGCGACGAGTTCGTCAATCGAGACCGGCACCGGCGCCGACGGCATCGGGCGTCCGGTCCAGAGCGCCAGAAACTCCTGCCGCGAGCCGGCGGCGGCAAAGAGCGCCTTGAAGAGCAGGTGATGCAGCAGGTTGTCGCGGCGAATGTCGGCAATGATCGCCAGCCGCGGCTGCACGCGCGCGATGTAGTTGAAGTTCTGGTCCGGCCCCACGCCCACGTAGACGCCGCCGCGCACCCCCCGCGCGTCCAGCAGCGACAGCGGATGCAGCAGACTCTTCTCGTTGGAGATGAGGTTGTCGGTGTCGAAGTATCCACCGGCATCGCTCAGCCGCGCCGACAGCGCCGCAAACTGCGCCGTCGAAAGACTGTCGCGCGCCCCCTGCGCCCCAAGGGGAGCAACCGCCGCCGCCATCGCCATGACCCACCCAACAACTCGTCTCACATCCCCCCGCAGTTCCCGCCCCATGTATACGCCCCACGTATACGCCCCATGTATACGGCTCACGTATGCGCCCCACGTATACGCCTCACGTATGCGCCCCACGTATGCGCCCCACGTATACGCAGTTCAGCCTATTTGCGCCGAGGCGCCCGCCCCGACGTCGTCCAGATCACCACCACTCCGCACCCCGCATTGGCGCCCGCAAACTCCCCCGGCACATCACTCGCGCCCGTATACACCTCGATCCCCTGGATATCGCGTACCGGAATCACCGGCCCGAACGCGTTGTCCACGCGCTCATCGACGACATAGTCGGGGAAGCAGCCCATCGGCGCGCGCGTCATCTGCGCGGCACAGAAGCTCCCCGCGCACGAGAACTTGATGCCGCGGAGCGTGCGCATCGCGTCCTGCAGGGAGCCGTAGTTCCCCTGCTCGATATCGGCGCGCGTGAGGTACTGCCCGCGCCCCGTCTGGCGCCGGCGCTCGAAGTCGGCGTAGCGCCGGCCGAGCGCGGGATCCGCGGTCACATCCACCTTCGCGAGCCGCTGCGCGCCCTTCGCGCTGTCGGCCGGCGTCGTGATCGGGGTGCCCAGCGGATCGAGGGAGAAGTCCTTCTCCATGACCTCGCGGGCGGCAAAGGCGAGGGAAATGCCGCCCCGCGCGTACCCCTCGCGGCTGACCAGGAACTTGTGGATGCCGACCTTGAGCCCGCTCAGCACGAAGCGGCCGAGGGAGTCGGTCTTGACGCTGAGCCCCGCCGAACTGGACGCAACCGTCGCATTGGCAAGCGGTTGCCCGGTCGTCGCGTCCAAAATCCGTCCCTGCAAGGATGCGGTTTGTCCCGCTGCGATTCTGCTAAATCCCAAAAAAACTGTGACGAACGGCAGGATGCATCGGCCGATGTAACGGATGAGTTCGTCCTTCATACCCGATAACTCCATGCGGAATAACAACGTAGGGACGGCGTGACTGAAACAATACGAAACATTGACGGTTTCGATTACCTGCCACAAAATGGGACGCGCGGAAAAGACGAGTTGTCGAGCCGCATTAGACCGGGACGGTCGTCCCAAAGCCAGGAGCCTGAATGCTACACCTCTCGCGTCGGCTGCTCGCCGTCGCCACGGCAGCCCTGCTGCCGCTTGGCGGTTTGGCGGCGCAGCAGAACGCCACCGTGACGGGTAAGGTCACGTCCAACGGCGAACCCCTCGGTGGTGCCCAGGTCGGCATCGTTGAGGTGGGCGTCGGATCCGTGACCGATGCCCAGGGTCGCTTCACCTTTACGGTGGATCTCGCCCGCGCCGGTGGCAAGCCGGTCACCGTGCTTGCCCGTACGATCGGCTATCGGCCGAAGAAGCACATCCTCACGCTTGTGGCGGGTCGGAACCAGCAGGACTTCGACCTGGAAAAGGACATCCTGAACCTGGACGCCGTCGTGACCACGGGCGTCTCCGACGCCACGTCGCAGAAGAAGACGACGTTCGCGGTGGCCGCGGTCGACAACTCGCAGATCAAGGAAGCGCCCGCCACTTCGCCGCTCGGCGCGCTCAACGGCCGCGTCGCGGGCGCCAGTGTGACGGCGACCTCCGGTCAGCCCGGCTCGGCGCCGGCCATCCGCCTGCGCGGCCCGACGAGCCTGACCGGCTCGCAGGATCCGCTCATCATCGTGGACGGCACGATCTCGCGCATCTCGCTCGCCGACATCAACTCGGAAGACATCGAGCGCATCGAGGTCATCAAGGGTGCCGCGGCCAGCTCGCTCTACGGCTCGGACGCCGCCAACGGTGTCGTCCAGATCTTCACGAAGCGTGGCGCCACGCTGGCCGCCGGCCAGACGAGCGTGACGGTGCGCAACGAGATGGGCTCGAGCGAACTGCGCAACACCATCCCGAACAACATGTCGCATGCCTGGCAGATGAATGCCGCCGGCACCGACTTCGCCCGTGACGCCGGTGGCAATCGCATCCGCGAAGCCGACGGCATCTCGGACAACAGCTACCCGGTCACGTTCAACCAGCTCGACCAGGTGTTCCGCCCCGGCACGTTCATGACGAACTACGTGTCCGTCGGCCAGCGGAACCCGTCGTCGAACTTCAATGCCTCGTTCCAGAACACCAAGGATCAGGGCATCGCGAACATCCTGAGCGGCTTCAACCGCCAGAACTTCCGCATCAATCTGGACCAGGAGCTCAACTCGAAGCTCGACTTCCAGACGGGTGCGTTCTATGCGCAGTCGAAGGCCGACCAGGCCGACGAAGGCGCGGGCACGGCGTGGTTCGGCCTCCGCTTCCTCGAGCCGAACATCGACCTGCGGGCGACCAACCCGGATGGCTCGCCGTACAAGGCCGCCATTCGTCAGGCGCCGGCGTCGGGCAACGTGTCCAACCCGCTCTACATCTGGAACAACGTCAAGAACGCCAACGAGCGCACGCGCTTCACCGGCACGTTCAAGGCGCGGTACCGCCCCACGTCGTGGCTCACCGCCGAAGGCAACACCAACTTCGACAAGTCGAGCCGCAACTACCGCTCGTACACCCCGCTCGGCTTCATCGGCTCGACCGGCACCACGAGCAAGGGCAACATCTACAACGAAAGCGGCTCGACGCGCGCCTACAACCTCGGCGGCACGCTCACCGCGATCAAGAACACCAGCTGGTTCACCAATACCACCAAGCTCGCGTGGGTCTACGAAGACCAGCTCAACACGCAGGTGTCGGTGTTCGGGACGGCGCTCTCGGTGCCCAAGGTCACCGAGTTCTCGGCCGCCTCGCGTGACCCCGAGAACCCGATCATCCCGGGCTCGTTCACGCAGCCGATCCGCAACCAGAACTACTTCGCGATCACCACGTTCGACATCAAAGACAAGTTCATCGTCGACGGCCTCGTGCGTCGCGACCAGTCCTCGCTGTTCGGCAAGGATCAGCGCAACAAGCTCTTCAAGCGCCTCTCCGGCGCCTATCGCGTCTCGGAAGATCTGCACATCCCGGGCGTCGATGAATTCAAGCTCCGCGCCTCCTACGGCGAAGCCGGTCTGCGCCCCGTGTTCGACGCGCAGTACGAGCAGTTCGCCATTCAGGGCGGCAGCCCGGTCAAGATCACGCTCGGCAACCCGAACCTCCGTCCGGCGTTCTCGCGCGAAATCGAAGGCGGCTTCAACCTGACGATGCTGAAGCAGCGCCTGACCTTCGAGTACAGCTACTCGAGCAAGATCACCGACGACCAGATCCTCAACGTGCCGGTGTCGGCGGCGTCCGGCTTCCAGAACCAGTGGATCAACGCCGGTACGCTCTGGGGCAAGACGCACGAACTCCTCATCGGCGCGGTGCTCGCGTCGAAGAAGGATTTCCAGTGGCGCCTCAATATCGCGGGTGATCGCACGCGCCAGGAGATCACCAAGCTCAACGTGCCGCCGTTCCTCGTCGGCCCGGTGGCCAACACCACGATCTTCCGTCTGGCCGCGGGCCAGCCGTTCGGCGTGATCTACGGTTCGCGCTGGGTCCGCTCGGCGGCGCAGCTCAACGACATGATCACGAACAAGAAGCTCACGGGCGCGGCGACGGACTATCAGCTCAACGAAGAGGGCTACTACGTCTCGAAGACGAACTGGCGCACGATCAACGAGCGGCCGATCAAGTACGTCGACGGCACGGGCAACTCGCTCTTCACGATTGCGAACGTGAACCCCGACTTCAACCTGAACTTCAACTCCCAGATCAACATCAAGAGCCTCGCCATCACCGGCGTGTTCAACTGGGTGAAGGGCGGGCAGATCTACAACTACACGCGCCAGTGGCCGTTCTTCGACGAGCGCGACCCCGCGTTCGACCAGCGCGGCAAGAAGGCCGAAGAGAAGAAGCCGACGGCGTACTACACGACGTTCTACAACAACTTCGACGCGAACGAGTACTTCGTCGAAAACGGCACGTACGTCCGACTGCGCGAACTCGCGGTCAACTACACCCTGCCCGCGGGTCTCGTGAAGCACTTCGGCATGACCGATGGCCGTACGGCGCGCTTCGGCGTCGTGGGTCGTAACCTGTTCACCAACACCAAGTACTCGGGATACGATCCGGACGTGTCGGGCGGCGGCGCGAATCCGTTTGCGTATCGCGTGGACTACTTCACCTACCCGATCTTCAAGACGTTCACGTTCATGCTGGAGCTCGGACTGTGAGCGCCGCCAACCGGACCATCCAGATGAAGCGCATCCTTCCTTTCGGGATCGGCGCGTTGCTGCTCGCCGGGTGCAACTCGCTCGACGTCACCAACCCCAACGCCCCGGACGCCAAGCGCGCCCTCGCCGACCCGGCCGCCATCGAGGCGGTCGCCGGCGGTACGCTCCGCACGTGGTTCAATACGTATGACGGCATGGAGGGCGGCGGTCCGCTCGTCACCATGGCGCAGACGTTCTCCGCGTCGTGGAACAACTTCAACATGAACTTCTACTCGTCGATCGACGCCGATGGCACGCGCAACACCCGCGCGTACCAGAACGATCTGGCGTCGGCCGGCCGGACGACGGTCGTCCAGTACTGGCAGGGCTATTACAGCGTGCTCTCCAGCGCGACGGACGTGCTCACCGCCATTCGCAAGAACGGCCTCGTGATCACGAGCCCCGCGCAGACTAAGCGCGCCGAGACCATCGCCGTGCTCATGCGCGGGGCGGCGCTCTCGGGCATTGCCCTCAACTACGACAAGGGCTACGTCATCGACGAGAACACGGACTTGGGCGCTCTGGCGTACAAGAACCGCAAGGAAGTCCGTGATGCCGCCATCGCGGCGTTGAACGAGGCGGCCACGCTCGCGTCGGCCAACACGTTCACCACGCCGGCCGGTTGGACGAACGGCGTGTCGTACTCCAACGCCCAGATCGCGGCCATCGCCAGAACGATGGCGGCCATGACCCTCGCGTACTATCCGCGCACGGCGGCGGAAAACGACGCGGTGGACTGGAACACGGTGGCGACGCTGGCGTCGCAGGGCATGTCCGGCGGGTCGAACAACTTCGACTTCGTCTTCACCGGCGACGGCTGCAGCTCGTGGTGCCACGAGATCCTGTACTGGTTCGACGCCTTCGACGGCGGGCGCGTCAGCACGCGCGTGGCCAACCTGATGGATCCGGTGACGCAGCGGCATCCGTATCCGGATGGCGGCAACCGCCAGCCGAACAGCCCCGACAAGCGTATGGGCAACGGGTCGTTCGGTCCGAACGATCCGGGCTTCATCGACGGCTTCGGCACGATTCCGAAGAACGCCGGGGCGGGTACGGACTTCGTGTACTCGTCGTACGAGATCTTCCGCCCGGCGCGCGGTATGTACCACCAGTCGAACATCGGCCACATCCGCTATGATCGCTCGGGCGAGCAGTCGCCCGCCGGCATCTACGGCGGCTACGGCCCGGCGCCGGTCATCAGCGCGACCCAGAACGATCTGCTCTGGGCCGAGGCGGAACTCCGCCGCACGGGTGGCAGCCTGGCGACGGCGGCCACGCTGATCAACAAGACGCGTGTGGGGCGCGGTGGCCTCTCGGCCGCCACGGCCGCGGAAGGGCAGGCGAGCCTGCTCACCAAGCTGCTCTACGAGCAGGATGTCGAGCTTCTGGGCCTCGGCCCGGTGGGCTACTACAACCGCCGCCGCGTCACGGGCGGGCTGCTGGCCGGTACGCCGCGCGAAATGCCGGTGCCGGCGAAGGAGCTTGGCGTGAAGGGCGAAACGTTCTACACGTTCGGTGGCTCGGGGCTCGCCAACAGCCCGACCCCGCCGTAAGCACGCGCTGCGCACAACGCCGGGAGGCCGGGCCGAAAGGTCCGGCCTCTCTGGCATTTTGGACGGCACTGATTGAACGTTCGCGCACCTATGCGGACTCTGCGAATCGCTCTGGGTAGTCTCACCGCGCTGGCCGCGGTCAGCGGCGTGGCCTGTCGATCGGAACAGCCGGCGCCCGCATCATCGCGGCCTCGCACCGTGCCCGCGATCCCATGGCCGGCCGCGCTGCCGCTCACGGGCCGACTCACGACGACCGGTGCGGAGTGGCTGGCGGCGCGCGCGTCGCGGGCCGATTCGGTGGGCGTGGTGCGCGGCGACTCGGCGATTCGCCTGCGCCTGTGGCCCATCAGCGACGCGCCAACCGCCAGCATGCGGCAGCTCTGCGGAGCCATGGCACTTGGCCGCGCGCCGCGCCTCGCACTCGACACGCTGGCGCTGCCCGCCGACAGCACGCTGCCGGCGCTGGGGCGCCGCCGGCTCACCGATACCGTCGCTGCCGGCGGGGCGCGCGATCCCATCGGCGTGCGTTGGATCGTGCCCGGTGCGCAGGCGCAGTACCACTTCGAAGGCGTCACTCGCGATGGCGCGCAGCGGGTGAGCTTTCGCTGGCCGGTGCGGAGCGATACGAGCGTGCGGCTCCCGGTCGGCGCCCCGGATTCGGTCATCGAGGCGGCGCTGCAGCCGAGCCCAGACTCACTCGACGCACTCGTTCGCCGCGTCGTGGCGAGTGCGACCACATCACCCGTCGTTCCCGCCGACGATGCGCAGCCCCCGCGGCAGGTCGACGCGGTGGCGCTCGTCTCCGACCTGCCGTTTCACGTGGTGGCGCTGCCGCTGGCATGTCCAACGGCCACGTATCGCGTGCCCATGATCGCTCGCGTGGAACAGCGCGTGCGCATCCCGGTAAAGGCGGGCGATGAAGTGGACGCCTTCGCCTCGGTCGAGTACGGCGCCGTTCAAGTGGCCTTCGAGGAGGCCGGCCTCGACGCGCCGTCCGCGCGCTTCACCAGTGTCCCGCGGGCGCGGGTTGTGGCCGCGGCGGACGGTGCGGTGACCCTGCGTCTGGCCCTGCAGGTCGTCTCCAAGCAGCAGCGGGCCGATCAGAACGTGCTGCTCCGCCTGACCCGACGGCATCCATAGCGCGACGAACAGCGGGAGGGGCGCTCGGCGCGTAGTTTCGAACGGACCTTCACCCCCCTCCCATGGCTCACGCGCCTCTCGTGCCTGTTGTTGCTGCCCTGTCGTGGCGTCGCCTGCGTCAGGCCGCGGCTGGCATCTCCCTCGCTGCCGTGCCCCTCGCCGCGCAGCCGATCAAGAGTATCGCCGGGTTTCTGTCGCCGGCGTCGCCCCTCACGCTGGTGAGCGCCGAGAAGGCCGACCGCATCGCGTGGATGGCGTACGACAAGGGCCTGCGCAATGTGTACACGGCCGCCGCGCCCACCTTTGCGGCCGTTCGGCTGACGAACTTCACGAAGGATGACGGGACCGATCTCACGGACGTCGAGATCAGCGCCGACGGGTCCACCATCGTGTTCGTTCGCGGTGGCGCGCCCAACCGCACCGGCTGGGTCGCGAACCCCGGCCACAATCCGGATGGCGGTGAGCGCGCGATCTGGGCGGTGCGTGCCACAGGTGGTCCGGCCTGGCGCGTGGCCGTGGGCGCGGCGCCCGAGCTGTCGCCCGATGGCAAGTGGGTGCTGTACACGAAAGACGGGCAGATCTATCGCGCGCGCGTCTACCGCAGCGGCCCCGTCACCGCCATGGACACCGGTGGCGTGCCCTTCATCAATTCGTGGGGGCGCAACGGTTCGCCCAAGTGGTCGCCCGATGGCAAGCGCATCGCCTTTGTGAGCGATCGCGAGAATCATGCGTTCATCCTGGTGTACGACGTGGCCACGCGCGCGCTGGCGTACATCGCGCCGAGTGTGGATTGCGATGGCGGCCCGACGTGGAGCCCCGATGGCAAGCGCATCGCGTTCTATCGTCGCCCGGGTACACCATTCGGCTTGCAGGCGCAGCGCGGCACCGGTGGAATCGGCAATCCGCCGGGGCCGGCCGCGAATCTCGCGCAGCCGGCGCCCGCTCTCGTGGGCAACCCGAGCGGTGGCTGCGGCGGTGGGTTCGGCGGCGGCTTCGGTGGTGGTGGCGGCGGACGTGGCGGCGCGCCGAACGACTCGGCGCCGCGCGGTGGCAATCCGCTGCGCCGCTCGCCGGGGCTGTATGCCTCGGCGTTCCCCGGTGGGCATACGCTGCAACTCATGGTCGCGGACCTCACGGGGGCGGTGTACGGCTCGCCCGATGTGGCCAAGCAGATCCCGGCCAAGGCCGTGTGGCACAACGCGCCGCGCGACAGCGTCTTCACCAGCCTCAATCGCATGCAGTGGGCAGGCGAGCACATCGTCTTCCCGGTGGACGTGCCGAAGGATGAGTGGGATCGCTGGTACTCCATTCCCGCGAGCGGCGGTCAGCCGGTACGGCTCACCACCACCGATGGTCTTATCGAAGACGCCACGAGCGTGCAATTCTCCCGTGATGGCGGGAAGACGCTCTTCTACTGCACGAATGCGCAGGATATCGAGCGTCGGCACATCTGGATGGTGCCCACGGCGGGGGGCACGCCGGTGCGCATCTCGCAAGGCGAGGGGATTGAGACGTACCCCATGCCGCTCGCCAGCGGCAAGCAGGTCGCGGTGATCTACTTCGATGCCAAGACGCCGGCTTCCATCGCGCTCGTCCCCACGAGCGGTGGCAAGCCGAATGTGATCTTCCCGAAGCTCACGAAGGAGTTCCCGCAGGTGGCGCATGTCGTGCCCGAGGTCGTGCACACGAAGGCGGCCGACGGGCTCGATATCAGCAACACGCTCTTCATGCCGAAGGATCTCAAGCCGGGTGAGAAGCGCCCCGCGCTGATCTTCGTGCATGGCGGCCCGAGCCGGCAGATGATGCCCGGCTATCACTACATGCAGTTCTACCACTGGGCGTACGCCGCCAATCAGTGGCTCGCCGATCAGGGGTACGTGGTCCTCTCGATCAACTACCGGAGCGGCATCGGCTACGGCAAGAGCTTCCGCAACGCTCCGAACACCAACGCGCGCGGCAACAGTGAGTACCAGGACGTCCTCGCCGGCGCCAAGTTCCTTCAACAGCATACCAATGTGGATGCGTCCCGCATCGGGATCTGGGGGCTGTCGTACGGCGGTCTGCTCACTTCGCAGTCGCTCGCCCGCAACAGCGACATCTTCGTGGCCGGCGCCGATCTCGCGGGTGTGCACCTCTACGGCAACGTGATCGACACGGCCGCCGTCTCGTTCCGCTCGAGCGCCGTGGGCGCCATCGATGGGTGGAAGAGCCCGGTCTTCCTGGTGCACGGCGACGACGACCGCAACGTGGACTTCGCGCAGACCGTCGGCCTCGTGCAGCTGCTCCGCGCGCGCGGCGTGTACCACGAACTCATGGTCGTGCCGGATGACCAGCACGAATCCATGATCCATCAGAACTGGGTCGATACCTTCGACCGCATGGGCGCGTTCCTCAAGCGCTTCGTGTGGAACAAGGAACCCGCGCCCAAGGCGATCAACTAGCGAATCGCCGTTCGTCTTCCCGCCGTACGTCTTCCCGCCGTACGTCTTCCCGCCGTACGTCTTCCCGCCGTACGTCTTCCCGCAGTACCCGCTACTTCCGCACCGCCCCCGCCGCCCCCGCGCGGCGGGGGTCGGCGCCGGCAGTAACCGACTTGGCATCGATCTTCACCGCCGCGCCGTAGCCTTCGCGCACTTCACCACGTGCGGACACGAAGCTCAGGTCGTATCCCAGCGCGCGAAGGCGGGCAATGACCGACGGCGCAAAGCCGTCTTCGAGCTGAATGGAGTACGGCTGCGCGCGCCCCGCCGTCGCCGCGCCCCCGCCAAACCCGCCACCGGGCAAGAAGCGCGGCTGCTCCAGCGCCGCCTGCGGGCCAAGGCCGTAGTCCAGCGCGCCGAGCAGCGTCTGATAGACCGCGCTCGTGATCCACGCGTTGCCGGCCGCGCCCACGGCGAACACCGGGCGGTTCCCCTTGAAGGCGATCGTCGGGGCCAGCGTGCTGCCATGGCGCGCAAAGGGCAGGCGTGACCCGTACTGCGTGGGATCGGTGCCGTAGCTGGTGAGCTTGTCGTTGCTGAGGAAGCCCAGCCCCGGCGTGACGTAGAAGTTGCCGCCCCACGTGCCCAGCGTTTGCGTGACGGCCACGGCATTGCCGTCGGCGTCGGCCACCGTGAACGCGGTCGTACCGGCCGCGTGGCAGAACGTGACCTCGGCGGCGTGATCATCGCCGCACGGCGCATGTGCCTCCTGAGCGTCCGTCGCGTCGCGTGAGGAACCCGATGCCGGCTTCGCGCTGTCACGCTTCGCGGCGAGGCAGGGCAGCGTATCGCCCCGCACCGACGCCGGCGTCAACGCCTTGTCGGCATCGTAGCACCGCCAGCGCACCGCCGCCGTGTCCTTGTGCACGATGCTCGCCACATCCACCGGCCAGAGCGCCGGATCGGCAATCTTGTTGCGACTCGACGGCACGAGGAACCAGGCGGAGAGCGCCGCATGCATCGTCGCGGCGTCGTCGCGGTACAGCTTGGGCGTGGTGAACCGCTCGAGGAGGTTGAGCCGCGCCACAAGCTCGGCTCCACCGCTCACCGGCGGCGCGCTGGAGCAGAGGCGATAACTGCGATACGTGCCGCACACCGGCTCGCGCTCGTTGGCGAAGTAGCGCTCCAGGTCCGACACCTTCATGGCGTTCCCCTTGGCGCGCAGGTCGCCCGCGTACTTCTTGGCCACGTCGCCCTTGTAGAAACCATCGGCCCCCTTCGCGGCGATCTGCTCCAGTACCCACGCGAGGTCCGGGTTCTTCACGGTGTCGCCGGCCACCTTGGGCTGCCCGTTGGTAAAGAACAGCGCGCGGCTCCCCTCGTACTTGGCGAAGTGCTCCCGTTCGGTGGCAAGCGTGGTGGCGAGCCCCTGGCTCACGATGTAGCCGTTCCTCGCTGCACGAATCGCCGGCGCCACCAGATCGGCCCACGCCACCTTCTTGCTGCCATGCCGCTGCCACGCGGTGTACATCCCGTGCACGGTGCCCGGCACGTTCACCAGCACGGGGCCATCGTTCGGATAGCGGCCGTTCTGCAGCAGACTGGTGTTCGACAAACCGCCCTCTTCGGGCACACGGCTCATGAACTCGATCAGCGTCGGACGCTGGTTCTTGAGCGCGATCACCATCTCGCCATACCCGCCCACGCCGCTCGCATCGGGCTCCACGACGCCCAGCGCAAAGCTCACCGCCACGGCGGCATCCACGACATTGCCGCCCTTGCGGAAGATCTCGAGCCCGGCCTCGGTCGCCACGGGATGCGCGCTCGACACCGCCGCGCGCCCCGTCGCGGCCTCGCGCAGCGGTGGGCGCTGCGTGAGCGCGGTATGGATCACCTCCTGCAGGGCGCTGTCACTGCCGGCCGCGACCGCCTGTGGGCGCAAACGATCGCGCACCGCCTGCCAGGCCGTGCGCCGCGCCTCGGCGCCGGGCGCGCTGAAATACAGCCGATCGCTGCGATTCCACACGCGATCGAAGGCCGCCGCGTTGGCCGCCGAGCGATCGGTGGATACCGCACTCGTCAGCGTGGCCCGACGGGCATCGGGGGCCGGAGGAGCCGGAAGCGCGTACACGCGCGTGGTGGCCGAGCCGCGTTCGCTTATGCTGCGGTCCACGCCACGATCGGGATCGCCATTGTAGGCGACGGCCGTCTCGGTGAACTCGGCGATCGTGAGCGTGGCGCCGTCGGGCGACCAATCGAGATCGCCGTGCATACGCGAGGCAAGATTGGCATAGGGTGCGCCGTCCGTCGGCACGATGAGCACCCCGGTGCGCGTGGACAGCGCCACGCGTCCATCGGGGGCCCACGCCACATCCTCCAGCGAGCCCTCGGTACTCAGCACCTGTTCGCCACCGCCACTGAAGGGGCGCACGACCGCCTTGCGCCCCGTTTCGGTGATGACGAGGTAGGCCACGCGCGTCCCGTCGCGGTTCACGCGCGGGCGGCGCTCGTTCTGCTCCATGGTGCCCAGGCGATGTTCACGCCCATCGGCCTCGCGCACCCAGAGTCGCGCGTCGCCGCCCAGGCCACGTTGAAAGACCACGCGGCCGTCGGCGAGCGGCGAGGGGCTCACGTCGTGCAGCGGGCTTGTCGTGAGCCGCTCGGGCGCGCTGCTCGCCATGCCGCGCGCATCCAGCGTCACACGCCACAGGTCGTAGTTGCCAAGCGAGTCGGAGGCGTAGTAGAGCACGGCACCGGCGAAGGCCGCATCACGATGCCACGCACTGCCGCGGCTGATGCGCGTCGCCTCGGTTGCTCCCGACGCGAGCGCGTACAACTGCCCGTCACGGTCGAAGACCAGCACGTTGGCCGTCGACCGTGCCGGGTGGCGGGCGCCGCGGAGCGCGAGGGAATCGGTGACTTGCGCGTCGGCCAGGGCGGCCGTCGCGGTGAGGAGTGCGAACAGTACACGAAGTCTCATTTCACGGCGCGGACGAGGTCGGCCTTCAGGATGCGGATCGCACTGATCACATCCCCTTCCTGAATACGGTCCATGACGTCGAGCCCGCGCACGATCGTGCCGAAAACCGTGTAGTCGCCGTCGAGTCGCAGGTTGTAGATGAGGTTCATATAGAGCTGGCCATCGCCGGTGTCACGACCGCGCGTGGAGATGCCGAACGTGCCGCGGCGGTTCTCGCCGCCCACTTCGTCGCGCATGAAGTCGGCCGTGACCGGATCGTACTCGTCGGCGCCCGGGCTGCCACCTTGCACGACGAAGTTGGGGACGATGCGATGGATGGTGTTGCCGGTATAGCGGCCCGCCCGCGCCATCCGCACGAAGGTCGTCACGGCCATGGGTGCCTCACTCGGCTGCAACAGCACCAGCATGGTCCCTTTACCGCGAATCGTGATCTCGGCGGCGACGGAATCGGCCATGAAGAGCTCGACGGCCGACGGGAACGCGGCCGGCGTGTACATCCGCGTGACGGGCTCCACGGCCGATCCGGTCAGCGTCTTGATCTGATCGGCGGCCGCCTTGGCCACGCCCGGATCGCGATCATACAGGCGCGCGCCGAGCCAGTTGAGGGTGGCGGCATCGCGGCCGCGCATGGCCTTCATGATGCCCACGAGCGGGTCGCGCCAGGTCATGCCATGGTCACGCGCAATTCGTGCGAACGCGCTCGCGAGCGGCGCGGTCCACCGCGCGTCGTACGCCGGCTGTTTGGCGAGCAGCTCGCTGGCTTCGAGCACGACCCCGGCGTGATCGCGCGTCAGGGCGGCCAACGCCTCGGCCGGTGTGCTCATCGCGGCAATGGCCACATTGGGCGCGGCGTCACGCGCGAGTCGCGCCAGCGTGGCTGAGTCGCGCACAGCGCGCGCCGCCTGCGCCGCCCAGGCGCGGGCCTGCCAGGCGGGGCTCCCGGCGAGCGCTCGGGCCGCCGCGCGGGCGGCGGCCGTATCCACCTTGGTGAGGGCCATCGTGGCGTGTGCACGCTGGCGCCACGGCGTCGTGGCGGCGGTGAGCGCGCGCAGCTTGGTGGCATCGCACTTGAGCGTGCCCAGTTGATCGATGGCGAGCAACACCACGTGCTCACTCGCATCGGTGAGTCGTTGCGCAGCGCGGTCGCACGTCGGGGCCGCCTGCAGCGACTGCCAGCGGACAATCGCGCTCGTGTCCTCCACCCACACGCGCCCCATCGCCACGGCCGTGCGGCGCACCTCCGGATCGCGGTCGGTCAATGCCGCTGCCACGGTGGTGGAGTCCCGATCGCGCGCGCCGGTGAGCGCGAGCAGCGCCACCAGGCGTGTTTCGCTGTCACGCGTCTCGCGCACGACGCGGCGCAACTCGCTGACCGTTTCGGGGGACGGGCGAAAGGTGCGTGCATTCAAGCGGATCATCGCCTCGAGTCCGCGTACTGCGCCGCGGCGGACCATCGTGCTTTGCTCGGCGAGTCCGCGCACCAGTTCCAGCTCCCACTCCACCGACGCCCCCATGGCGCGCCCCGCCGCGGCGTACCACGCGCCGCGCACATCCGGGTCCCGCTCACTCGGCAGCGCCTTGCCCACGACCGGAGCCTTCATCTGGCCTACCGCGCGGGCGACCGCTTCACGCACCGACGCCGCGGGCGAGGTAAACAGCGGTTCGAGCAGCGCGGCATACTCCGGCTTCTCGAGCCGCCCCAGCGCGCGCACGGCAAGGCGCTGCACGACGGTATCCGGCGACTGCAGCCCCTGCCGCAGCACGGGGACGCCGGCCTCGCGCAGGTGCTCGGCGGCGAGGACGTCGTAGCGGGTGACGGGAGGCGCAGGCTGCGCCGCCTGGAGGGTCAGGAGGAGGATTGGCCACATCTGTCTAAAGTGCAGCGGAGCGGGGGAGATGGGGAGCAGTGAGACGTGAGGAACCCCTGAGAGCTCAGGGTGGAGAACGTCAGGGGGGAGGTGTCAGGACAGCGGCCGTCCTGATACCTCACCCCTGACCTTCTGCCCCCTGAGCTCTCAGGGGTTGCTCCTCTCGCATCGCTCACGCGTTGCCGCAGCACCCACCACACCCGCCACGTATCTTCATTGTGCCACGACCACTCCCGTGGCCTCTCCCCTCAGCACCCGGAGTCCATCCATGCGGCCCGTCCGCACTTTGCTCTCTCTCGCCTCACTCGCGCCGGTTCTGGCGCAGGCGCAGGCGCAGGCGCCCGCGACCAATCGCTTTGGCAATCCGCAGCGTATCCGCCCTGCGCCGACCACGGCGGCCATCACCGTGCGCGATCTGCAGATCCGTCTCTACCAGTTTGCCGACGACTCCATGCAGGGGCGTCAGGTCGGTCGGGTCGGCAACAAGAAGGGCACCGACTACATCGCCGCCGAGGTGAAGAAGCTCGGGCTCATCCCCGGCGGTGATAACGGCACGTACTTCCAGAACCTGCCGTTCCACGTGCGCAAGTACACCGATCATTCGCGTGTCACGGTGGACGGGAATCCGCTCGCCTGGAACGTCGATGTGGTGGCGGTGCCGGGACAGCGCGCGCCTCGCCCGATCGTCGACGCGCAGGTGATCTTCGGCGGCGTGACGGGTGACACCACGACGCAGATCTCGGCGGCCGATGCGGCCAACAAGATCGTGGTGCTGCTCCCGGCGCCAGCGTCGACGCGTCCCGCCGGCGCGCCCGGGTTCGGCGGGCGTGGTGGTCCACCGCCGGCGGTGCCGGCGCGCTTCGCCAATGCCGTTGCCATCGCCACGGTGGACCTCGATGCGCTTACCCCCGCGCAGCGTGCGGCCATCAATGAGCCGACGGTGTCCTCTCAGCTCGTCGGTCGTGGCGGCGCTCCCGCCGGGCGCGGCGGCGGTGCCCCGGTGGACTCGCTCACGCTCCTCAAGCAGCAGTTCCTCGCGCCGGCGGTGTTGCGGGTCACGAAGGAGGGCGCGGCCAAGCTCCTCGGCCGCACCAGCATCGACGGCATAGCCGCCGGCGCCAAGGGCGGCATCGTGAATGCCACGCTCGACTTCGTGGAGCTTCCCACCGACTGGGCGCGCAATGTCATCGCGATCCTCCCGGGGAGCGATCCGAAGCTCAAGGCGCAGTATGTGGCCATCGGTGCGCACAACGACCATGTCGGCATGACGACGCCGGTGGACAAGGACTCGATCAAGGCGTTCAACGACATTCGCAATCGCCTGCTGCTCGGCAACAACATGAACGGGCTGGGCCCGGAAATGCTGTCCACCATCAAGGTGAACATGGACAGCATCCGGAAGCTCTATCCCAAGCCGCGCCTCGACTCCATCAACAACGGCGCCGACGACGACGGCTCGGGCTCGATGGGTGTGCTCGAGATCGCGGAGGCGATGTCCAAGATGCCCGTGAAGCCCAAGCGCAGCACCATCTTCATCTGGCACGCGGGCGAAGAAGCCGGTCTCCTCGGCTCGGCATACTTCGTGAAGAACCCCACGGTGCCGATCGACTCGATCGTGGCGCAGATCAACATCGATATGATCGGCCGTGGCCGGGCCGAGGACCTCCCCGGCGGCGGCGACGACTATGTGGGTGTCGTGGGGTCGTTCTTCGACTCGAAGGATCTGGGCGAGACGGTACAAGCCGTGAACAAGAAGCAGCCCAAGCCGCTCACGCTCGACTACAAGTTCGACGAGACGATCTCCTGGGCCGGCTACAACAACATCTACGGTCGCAGCGATCACTTCAATTACGCCAAGGAAGGCGTGCCCATCGCCTTCTTCTTTACCGGCCTGCACGGCGATTATCACCAGCGCAGCGACGAGCCGGAGTACATCGACTACCCGCACTACGCCAAGATCGCGAACTACATCAAGGACATCGTGGTGGAAGTCGGCAACGGGCCGCGCCCGCGCCTGAACGGGACCAAGCCGGCGAAGCCCAAGAGCATCACGCCGTAAGACGCCCTATTCATTGCCCCGCGTCCAACGCAGCGTGAGCAGGTGCGAGTTCATCCCCGGATTCGCCCCGCCCATGCTCGCGTTGGACAAATGGTGCAGCACGTAGCCGAATGACAGCGCCTGGTGTTCGCCGATGCGGCGCTCCAGCAGCAGCCCCGGCGCCACGGTGAAGTTGGCCTGCGTCGCGCGGCCGTACGGCACGACGCGATTGAACCACGCGCCCCCCGACGTCACGTTCAGCACCACATTCGTGCGGGCCCCGATCGCTTTGGTGGCCTCGGCGCCGAGCGGCGAGAGGCCGACGCCGTAGCCATTGTGTGGCGCATACCGCGCCATGATGGCCGCATCGCGCGAGACTGGGTCACTCGCCGCGGGCAGTCGGCTTGGCGGTGCCGCCGAGCGCACGAGCATCACCGGCGAGATCTCGCCCAGCCACGCAATTGAAACGCCGCTCACCCGAAAGACCGGCTTGGCGACCTGGACTGCCGCAGTACGGAAGCGGCCGTCCATGTACTCGTTGTGCGACGCGGTGTACGTGGCGAGCTCCGAGGTCAGCGCGACGGTGACGCGGACCGGCTCTGGCCGAAGGTCGGAGAAATGGCGCTGCCATTGGGCGGACGCCATACGCGGGGTCAGCAGAGGCACGAGCAGCAGCGCCGACGCCACCAGGCGTCGCGAGTGAACCAGACCAGAGGACATGAATCAGGGAGTGGTGGAGTGTCGTGCCCAGCGCGCGACGAGCATGCGCGCGTTGATGCCCGGGTTCGCCTTGCCGAACCCGCCATTGGAGATGTGGTGCAGCCCCACGCCCACCGCGAACGCCCCGCGCGTGTGCAGGCGATGCTCCAGCATGAGCCGAGCCTCGAAGGTGTAGTTCGTGCGGGTGGCATCGCCACCGTAGGGCATGATCTGCGTGTAGTGCGCGCCGCCCCCGGTCATCTCCAGCATGGCGCGCGTGTGCGACACGGTCGGCTGACCAAGGGCACGTGCCAGCTGAATACCGAGCGGTGCCACGCCAAAGCCCATCCCCTGTCGCACGGCATACTCGGGGCGAAGGCCGGGGCCGATCTGGGCGAGACGGGCGGAACTCGCACCCATTCGGGCCACGATCAGTGGAGTGGCCTCCAGCACGTAATGCCACTGAAGCCCCGCCCAACTGCCCAGCGGATGCGTGAGCTGAACACTGATCCCCGTCAGTGAGCCATTCAGCGCTTCCTTGGGCTGGACCGATGCCGCGCCTACCGAAGTGGTGACGTCGATGCTGAGCGTGGAGGACCGGTCAGCGGGACGCTGCGCCCGCACCGAGGCGGCTGATCCGAGGCTGATGGCCACAACGACGAGCCCACGGACCCGTCGGGCGGAAACGAAAGGAATGCGCACCCGGGAAACCTTCGCGTCGGATCACGAACTCGCCAGCGCGCTGTTCCGGTCGTTTCACAGGGGACTCGGCCGCCATATGCTAGCCCGGTGATGTTTTGGCCCGCTGGGTGATGGAGATGAACGACAAAAAACGAGGTATCGGACCGCCTCGTCTTAACCTGGCGGGCGGAAGAGCCGAGACTGGCTCGGGACGGTGGCGACGACGCCGCCGACCCATCTCCCATCCATGAAATCGCTCTCGCTCGGTACCAAGCTGCTCACGCTGGCCATGGCCGGTGTGGTTGCCACGATTGAAGTCGCCGCCATCGCGACCCGCGGACTGTCCGCCCTGTCCGCCACCTCCCAGGAGCTCGAACGCTCCGTGGTGCTGCAACGCAGCCAGATGATGGCCGACATGATGCACGATGGCCTCCGCGGCGCGGTCTACAAGGCGCTGCTCGACGCGAAAACCAAGCGCGTCTCCGACGAAGACCGGCAGGACGCCGCCGCGATCGGCGATCGCCTGCTCGCCAACATCGACTCTGTCACGCGGCTCAGCAGCGACAGCGCCATCCGTACCGCCGCGCAACAGTCTCGGCAGATCGCCGTCGCGTACCGCACGGCTGGTGACGCCGCCGTCGCCGCGGCCGCCGCCGATCCCGCAACGGTAGCCGAGCGTACCGCGGCGTTTGACACGCGCTTCAGCCAGCTCGAGGCCTCCCTCGACAAGCTGGGCGACCTCGTGGAGAGTGCCGCCGGCGCCACCGCTGATCGCGCCAGCGCCAACGGCGCGGCGCAGCAACGCCTGCTGTTCATCATCGCGCTCGCCACGCTCGGCTGCGTCGCCTTCGGCAGTCGGCAGATCACTCGCAGCATCCGGCGACCCATTCAAGAGATGGCGCAGGCCGCCGAGCAGCTAGCGACCGGCGACACGAACCTGACCGTCACGGTCGACGGGTCGGACGAGATCGCTCGACTCGGTGAGGCGTTCCGCACCGTGGTGGGCTTTGTCCAGGCGTCGGCGCACGCGGCGGATGCGGTGAGCCGCGGTGACTTGTCCACGACTCTGACGGCGCGATCGAGCGCCGATGCGCTCGCGCATAGCATGAATCGCAGCGCCGACACGTTGCGCCGGCTGGACGCCGAAGTGCAGCGCCTGGTGCGCGCCGCGCGTGCCGGCCAACTCGACGTACGCGCCGATGTAGTCGGCTTCGACGGCGCCTATCGCGAACTGCTGACCGGCATCAATGCGATGGTCGCCGAGAGCGCCCGCCCGATCCAGGATGCCGCCGATGTGCTCGATCACCTGGCCGAGCGCGATCTGTCCGCGCGCATGACCGGCAGCTATGCCGGTGACTACGCGCGTATCCAGACGTCGCTCAACAGCGCCATCGAGCAGATCGAGCAGGCACTTCACGAAGTGCGAGCGACGAGTACTGAGCTGTCGGCGGCGTCGCAACAGGTGAGTTCATCGAGCCATGCCATGGCCGAGGGCGCGACCGAACAGGCGAGTGCGCTGGAAGAGGTGAGTGCCAGCCTGCAGGAACTGGCCGCCCTCGCGCGGCAGAACGCGGAGGCGTCGACCCGCGCCAATGCGTCAGTGCAGCAGGTCGGCGAGCAGGCGCAGCAGGGGACCAGCAGCATGACGCGTCTCACGGAGGCGATGCACGACATTCATCGCTCGGCGATCGAGACGGCGCGCATCATGAAGACGATCGACGAGATTGCCTTCCAGACCAACCTCCTCGCGCTCAACGCCGCCGTGGAAGCGGCGCGTGCCGGCGACGCGGGGCGCGGGTTTGCCGTCGTGGCGGATGAAGTACGGGCGCTCGCCCTGCGCAGTGCCACCGCCGCCCGCGAGTCGGCGGATCTGATCGAACGCTCCGTGCAGCACGCGCAGCGTGGCGTTGCCCTGAACGACGAAACGGCCAAGGCCTTCAGCGCCATCGGCGCGGCGGTGCAGGGGACGGCGGCGGTCGTGGATGAGATTTCGATGGCCAGTCAGCAGCAGGCCGAGGGCGTCGCGCAGATCCTCAAGGCGACTGAAGAGATGAACCACGTGACGCAGCGTGCCGCCTCGGAAAGTGAGGAGTCGGCCGCGGTATCGCAGACGTTGCTCGGGCAGGCGCATGTCCTGACCGATATGCTCGAGCGCTTCGCGTTCAGCGACGACGCGGTGGACATCTTCCCCGCCAGCAAGACGCCCGCGTCCGGCCAGGCCGAACGCGGGCGTGCTCGCCAGCCGATGATGACCGGGACTACTGCATCGTGGTGATCTTCTTGGGCTGATTGGCGTTCTTCACGTACTTGTCGAGCCACGCCACCCAGCGGGCCCACTGGTCCATCACCGTTTCGCGGGCGATGGGCCCGTGGTCTTCATAGGGGTACATGTACAGCGACGTCGTCTTGCCGAGCCCCTGGAGCGCATGGAACATGCGCACCGAGTTGATGGGATCGGTGCCGACATTCTGGTCTTCGCTGCTGTGGTACATCAGCACGGCGGCATTGACCTGATCTGCGTACAGGAACGGGCTCATCTCGAGGTACGTCTGGCGGGCCTGCCACAGATCGCGCCGCTCGCTCTGGAAGCTGTTCGGCGTGAGCGTGCGGTTGTACGCGCCGTCGCCGGCGATACCGGCCTTGAAGAACGGCGTGTGCACCAGCGCATTCATGGTGCTGAAGGCGCCGTAGCTGTGGCCGCCGATCCCCAAGCGCGTGCGATCGATGATCTTGAGCGAGTCGAGGCAGTCGATCACCGCGCTCAGGTTGTTGCGCAGATCCACGACATAGTTGTCGTTGGGGAGCTGCCCCTCGCTGGCGAAGATCGGCGAATCGGGCTCGACCACGGCATAGCCCTGCGTCACCAGGAACTGCAGCGACCGCGGGCCATACGTCGGGAAGCGACGCTCGGCCGGAAGCCCCTGCTGCACGTAGCGGTCGTAGTCGGCCTGGTTGTCGTACTCGTACGGATAGAACCAGAACATCGCGGGCAGGCGCGTGCCGTCCTTGTAATCAGCCGGCAGGGTGACCTTCACCTTGAACGAAAAGCCATCGGTGCGGCGCGCGGTGTACGTGCGCTTGATGGCCTTCGTCATCTCCGGCATGATGTCTACGTTCTCCGTGAGCTGCTTCGCCTCCTTCGAGGCGAGCGTGAGCACGAAGCTCTGCGGCACCATGGTGGTGGACTCGCGCTGAATCACGGCCTTCGTGAAGTCGTCGTCGAGCGGTGCCGAGATGGACTCGACCACCGAGCCGTCGCTTTCGTAGAGGCGCGTGCGCGTGCCGGTCTTGATCTCGATCTTCTCCACAAACACGGTCGCCTTCTTGGCCGTGTCCGGTGAGGCGCCCTGCGAGAAGACGAACTTGCCGTCGGTGGACACCATCACCACCGGATCGCCATGCTTGCCGGGGCGCATCACGAGCCCGCCCGCACCACCACGGCCACCCGGAGCCGCGCCACGCGGCGGCGCGGCATCGCCCCCGCGACCACGCGGCGAGACCACCGTGTACTTGGCATTGTTCTCGGTGAGGAAGATCGCCTGCTCGAACGTGCCGCCCGCACCGGTTTCCGTCACGAATAGAATCGTGCCCGCGTCGTTGCTGCGAATCGCCGAGATGCGGTTCGTGGTCGTGTAGAGCTCCGTGCCCTCGGCGTCGAACGGCGCCTTCCAGAAGAGGAGCCGGTCGCCGCGGCGCGCGAGCGCGGCGCTGTCCGGGCGCGCACCAGCGGTCGGTGCCGCTGCGCCGTTGCCGCGCCCACCGCCATTGGCCGGTGCGGGCGCGAGCTGCGCATAGAGCAGGCCACTCTGCGTCGGGTGCCACGTGAACAGGCGCTTGCCCGTGTCGGCCACGGCGCCGCCACGGCCACCACCCACACCGGCGGCGGGCGGGCGCGGATCGTTCGGGTCAGTGGGCTCATCGCTTTCGCGCAGCGGGCGCTTCACGATTTCCTTGAGCACCTTGCCGGTACCGTCCACGATGACCTCGTGCATGCCGTAGCTCGTCACCGGCTGCACGTACGAGAACGGCTTGTCCATGTAGCCCACACGGAACAGCTGGCCGTCGGGCGATGGATCAATGCTGCGAATCATCCCCGGCGCGCCGATCTTCTTCACCGCGCGCGTCTTCACATCGTAGAGCACCAGCTGGCCGGTGCTCCAGTACTCCACGAGTTCCTTCTCGTACGGGCTCTGCACGAGATCGGGATACGTGCGCGTCTTGAGCTTGTTCGCTTCGTTCATGCGCACGAGCGGCCCCGTCGCCAGCGCCGACTCCTTCGGCTCGGGCTTGCGCAGATCGGGGATCTGCACCGCCAGGATCCCCTTGCCATCGGCGGTCCACACCGGTGCGGTCACGTGGGTCGCCAGCAGCGACACCTTCGACACCGGGCTCGACTTGCCGGTCACCGGATCGGCCACGTACAGCTGCGTGGCGTCCTCGAACAGGGCGAGGAACGCGAGCTGCGATCCATCGGGCGACCACACCGCGGGGCTCACGCGCGCGCCGGCCGGCACGGCAATCGTGGTGCGCTTGCCGGTGGTCCACTCGGTGACTTCGAGCCCCGCGGCGCTGCGCATCGTCATGCCGCGTTCGCGATTGCCTTTGTAGTCGACCTGAAAGCCACCGAGGTTGTAGTGCACCTTGCCGACCTGCTTGAGCGCCGGCAGCCCATCGCTCACGGTGCGGGCGAAGAAGCGGCGCGCGCCAGGGCTCGGGGCCGTGAAGCTGCGGTTCTGCTCACGCGGGGCGGCAATGAGCTTGGCGATCGCTTCAGGGGGCGTGACATAGCCCTCATCCGTAAGCGGATCGGGCTTGTCGCCCTTGGTCTGGCCGGCGGCCGGTGAGGTGGCCGCATTCTGCGCGACCAGCGTGCCGGGGAGGGCGAGCACCCCGAGCAACGAGAGAGCGCCGAGGGGGCGCCCGGCGAAGAACGAACGAGGGGGCATGGGGCAGGTCTCGGGAGAACGGGACGTGCGGGACAACGGCGAACCGCGACACCGCTACAATACGCGCGCCCGCTATCTTCCGCTCATGTCTGCTGCCGCCACGCCCGCCGATCTCGCCCGCCTCGAGCAGGTGCGCAAGGACCTCCTGCGCGTCCACCGGGGCCTCCTCGAAGCGGAACGCCTGCGCTACGAGGCCGTCAACGGCCCCGTCCCGAACAACATGGCGTTCCTGCAGCTGGTCATCGATGACCCCTGGTTCGAGTGGTTGCGCCCCATGGCCCAGCTCGTCCTGCTCATCGACGAAAAGGCGTCGGACAAGCAGACCCCGCTCGGGGCCGACGAGGCCGCCGAACTCTATCGGCAGGGGCGAGCGCTCCTGACGCCCGACCAGGCGGGGGATCCGTTCCAGCGCCTCTTCCACGATGCGGTGGAATCGTCCCAGAAGCTGGCCGTGCTCGTGCACCACGTGCAGCAGGGGTATCTCGCGCACTAGGCGAGAACCTCGGCGCTGAGGGAAGCGGGCGGGGCCGTCCTGCTGGTCCCATCCACTTGCCCCCTCGGTCTGGACCTGTGCTGGTCCACGCCACAACGTAGACGGCATGCGAGTCGCCACACGGTGGAATGTCGTGCTGGCCTTGGGGTTGGCCTGTGTCACGGCCGGCTGTGGAGCCCATCCGCATCCGCGCAGCGACATCCCGCCCGCCGCCCTGCGCCCGACGTTTCTCGACCAGTTCGATACGCTCTGGACGCGTTTCAACGACGTGTATCCGTCGTTCGCGTACAAGCGCGTCGATTGGGCGGCGCAGCGTGATCGCTACCGGACGCGAGTCGCGCGCGTGCGCACCCAGGACGAGCTCATCGTGGTGCTGCGCGAGATGCTCGCGCCGCTCCACGACCAGCATGTCTGGTTCGTCGATCCGCGCGGCATGGTGGTGCCCACCTATCAGGCGCCCACGATTCCCAACTTTGATCGCAAGCGCTGGTCAGCCGCGATGCGCACCGCTGGCTACACGCCGCGGCCGGGCGGGCTCGGGGAAGCGAACGTCGGCGGCTACGCCTACATCTACGTGAGCTCCTGGCGCCCGCCCGTCGATATCGAGACGCTGGATCTCATGCTGCTGCGTGTCCGTGACGCGCAGGGGCTCATCATCGATGTGCGCACGAACGCCGGCGGCAGCGATCAGACGGCGCTCGAATTCGCCAGCCGCTTCACCACGCGCTCGTTCGCCGCGTCGTATCGGGAAATCAAGACCGATCCGCGTGTCACCGATGTGGAGATGCCGCTCGCGCGTTCGATCAGCCCGCGCGGCCCGTTTCAGTTCACGCGCCCGGTGATCGTGATCTCCGGGCGTGGCGGCTTGAGCGCGACCGAGAGCTTTGTGGCCGCCATGCGCACGCTGCCGCAGGTCACGGTCATTGGCGACACGACCGGCGGCGCGTCGGGCAATCCGGGGACGTATGCGCTCGGCAGCGGCTGGCAGTTCACCGTGCCGCGCTGGTTCGAGCTCGCGCCCGACAAGCAGCCTATCGAAGGGCGCGGGGTGGCGCCCCAGATCGTGATTCCGTTCACCTCGCAGTACGACAGCGCGCGTGATCCGCTCATCGATGCGGCCGTGGGGCTTCTCGGGGAGCGCCTTGGCGTCTATCGCATGGCGCCGGCGGAGCCCGGTCCGCGCGACAAGGAACGGCAGCAGGACCAACCCTCGCGACTGCGCCAGTGAGCTGGCGGCTCAGTGGGCAGCAGGCTCCCGTGTGGGAGGACGAGCAGTGGGCGCCGCTCCCAGCGCTCAGCGCCGATGTGAGTGCGGACAGCTGCGTCATCGGCTTGGGCGGCAGCGGGCTCACGCTCGTGGAGGAACTCCTCGCCCGCGATGAGCGCGTCGTGGCGCTCGATGCGATGGACGTCGGCGCCGGCGCGGCAGGGCGCAACGGCGGCTTCCTGCTCGCCGGCACGTACGACTTCTATCACGATGCCATTCGCCGCCACGGCCATGCGCGCGCTCTCGGGATCTATCGCGCGACGCTGGCCGAAATGCAGCGTATCGCCGAGGCCGCACCGGGCACCGTGCGGCCGCTGGGCTCATGCCGAATCGCCGCCGACGAGTGGGAAGTGGGCGATTGCCGCGCCCAATTCGACGCCATGCGCGCCGACGGGTTGGATGTGGAATGGATCGACGGCGCCGACGGCACTGGGCTCTATTTCCCGCACGATGCCGCCTTCAACCCGCTCGCACGCTGTCGCATCCTGGCGACGCGCGCGCGCGCCGAGGGCGCGCGGCTGTTCGCGCGGACGCCCGTCACCAGCATCGACGGCACCCGCGTGGTGACCCCTGGCGGCACGGTGCACTGCGGTCGCGTGTTCGTGGCGGTCGACGGTGGTCTGGAAGTGCTGCTCCCTGAGCTCGTCGGGCGTGTGCGGACGGCGCGACTGCAGATGTTGGCGACGGCGCCCACGGCTGAGACCGTGGTGCGCTGCCCGATGTACTACCGCGAGGGGTATGAGTACTGGCAGCAGTTGCCAGGGGGCCAGATCGCCTTGGGTGGATTTCGGGACCACGGGGGCGCCGGGGAGTGGACCACCGACGCCGAACCCAGTGAGCCGGTGCAAACGGCACTGGAAACCTTCCTCCGGGAGCACCTGGGGGTCAAGGCGCCCATCACCCATCGCTGGGCTGCAAGCGCCGGATACACCGAGACGGGACTACCCGTAATAGAGCAGGTGCGAAACGGTGTCTGGGCGCTGGGAGGCTACTGCGGGACCGGGAACGTCATTGGCGCGTTGGCGGCCCGTGGGGTCGCCGCTGCCGCAGTCGATGGTGACCCGTCGGGCGTGCGTCTCCTGCTCGGAGCGGAGTGGTCTCCGGAAGCCCGTTCGCCCGCAGCGATCACGATGGCCTAAGTTCGCCTCCCGCTGGGGCCCACGTGGCGGCATGCGGCGAGACGTGGGTCCGAATTGGCCCGAAAAATTGGATCGGCGCGGCCCGTTCAGGCGCTTCCGGATTTTCGTTTTCCCTCTGAAGACGCGTCGATCTGGGTGAGGCCAAAGTTCCTTCTTCACGACCAGCCAAAAGTCCTGATCGGACGCTGCGGCCGGTCAATTCTTGCGCGTGTTCCGACGGACCGCACGCGGCAACCGTGACGACAGCGACCACGGTCAGGGCGAGCCGGGCCATACGTGTTCGTGTCATTTGACGCGTGGGCGAAGCAAAAAGTCTTGACCCGAATGGTGGACCAAAAGTTTTGGTCAGGCTGTCGTTTAGGCGGACGGACGACTCTCGCGCTGTCGAAAACAGGAAACAGCTTACCGGGCAATCCGTAGAATCGGATGCAGCTCAAACCCGTTTCGCGCACGCCCTCGTTGGTTGTGAATGAAGTCAAAGAATCCAACGCCCTCGAATGCGGCCATCGCGGCTCGAGGGACCCGTCGGAGCGAGTCGCGCGCGGCAGAAAAGCGGGCCGCGTGAGCCTGGTTTGTCACGCAGCTCGGGTCGGGAATCTCAACGATCATCGTCGCCGCCGGATTGGCTGAGTCCCGGAGCACCACGTGCCAGTCACGATCATCCTCCACGATGATCTGGGCAACCTGAGCGCGCACGCGATAGACGCGAAGCTCGTGAGGCGGCAGCCGTCTGGCCTGCGGGAACGCCATCTCAGGTATCGGACGCTCGTTCAGCGCCGCGACGGTGGTTTCAACAATCCGGCTATCAATAGCCGCCGCATCCGAATCGGCGAGCACTTTCACCGGCCAACGATCCGTTCCGCAGTTCGGTTGAGGACCGCGGTTTGCCCCAGCCTGCCAAGTCCAAACGGATCCACTAAGCGCAACGATTGCCGCTATCCGTCGCATCGCCGTCCGTAGGCACCGCGATTGCCTTGAGCCCTGTCGTCTCTCTCACTCATGAACACGCCATTCTTCGTCGTGCCGTAGTTCCGGCTTCCCGGACAATGATAGATATGACTCGAACGGTTGACCCACACCTTGGCACTGCCGCCGCCCTCCTGGGCTCCGGTAGCCGAGCTTGAGTCCTTTGGCCTCAGCGCGCTCGAGTCGATGAGCGAACGAACAGGCGCTGGCGTAGCCTCCGCGGGCGCGGGCGCCGCGGCAGGCGCACCCACTCGACAGGTTCGGTTTGCCGCGATGCAGCTATTCCCACACGGGATGCCCTTCTTGCATTGGCGTTGGGCCGATGCGGGGGATGCAACACCAACGATGGTGATCACAGCGGCCGCGAGGCGGGCAATCGTTCGCATGCGAAGTTCGGACTCGGGACAGAGGGATGTCGCTAGCGGCGACGGCGACCGGAACTCGATGTGCCACCCTTACTCTTGGTGCTCCCTTTACTCGACGGCTTTGCGCGCGTGTGCGGTGCCACGCAGACACCATCCTTCCGGCAGTAGCCCTTCACCTGGACCACGTCGCCAGACTTCGCAGGCGCGCCGAGCCGGGAGGCGCCAATAGCGCTCGCTGCCCGCGCGGACGAGATGGATCGAACGGCCGCGAACCCCGCTGAGTCTAGGTGCACCGCGACGAGCGACCGCTTGTCACGGCGCAAAAACGCGTTCGCTCCCGCGCTCGCGACAGTCTCCCGAGCCTGCTTCCGCGCATTGATTGCGTCGGCCGAGAAGCCCTTCAGGGCTTTCTCCCCGATGATGCCAACGCGCTGAACATGCGCGGCATCAACCTCCTCGAGCGCGACATCGTCGAAAAACTGGACATCGCCAGGCGGCACGCTTGCGAGGACCGGATGTGGCTCAAGTTGCACCGCCCCGCCCGGCGCGCAGGCCGCCGATAGGAGGCCAGCAAGCATCAGCGAGCCGACTCGTAGCCCTTTAGGTAACCGCGACTGGACTCTGCGCATTTGCATTCTCGTTGATGTGACGGTGAAAGACGTAGCTCAAGATCCGCGTCCTACGGGAACGTGCAGGTCAGCGCGTAGGCGGGCGCTACGCTTGGTGTCTTGGTCGCATTCACGGTGTAGTACGCGAGTGCGGTCCCGTTCTTCACAATGACCGGCGGTGTTGAAGTGAACGGGTTTCTCGCCGAGAGGCTGCTATACGGACTGCCGTAGGTGCCGTACTGATTGTTGGTGCTCAGCGCCGCATACGGACTCCCGTACTGGCCAAACTGGTTCAACACGGACTCCGAGTCGAAGCGATTCGTAAAGCGCCCGAGATACTTCCCGTCATTCGCGATAATCGAAGCCCCGGCAATGGCCGTACACACATTCGTCGTCGGGGCCAGTACGGTGACCGTGATTCTGGCTTGCCGTCCTTCGACGTTAGCGGTGACCACGGCTGCGCCGGCGGTGAGCCCGGTAATGACTGCGGTGTCCCCGAAGACCTGACCGTCTACGACGGAGAGATTGCTCGAGAACCAGCTGACCGATCGTCCGGTGAGCACATTGCCCTGCGCATCCCGAGAGGTCGCAATCAGCGTGCGGAAGTCCCCTGCGAGCATGCTGAACGAATTGGCCGATAGAGTCACGGACGCGACGGCGGCGGCAGTGACGGTGATAGCTGCCGTGGCTGACTTGCCTTCACTGGTCGCGGTAATCGTGGCGCTCCCCGACGAAAACCCTGTCACAACGCCCGACGACGAGACTTGGGCAATAGTCGCATTGCTGGTGGTCCAGGCAACCGTTCGTCCCGTCAGCACGTTCTGAAGATCGTCGCGCAGTGTCGCTTGCAATGCGGTGGACTGGCCAACCGCGAGGGTGCTCGTGCCTGGAGTGACTTGCACGGTCGCGACGGGAGCCGGTCCGACCGTGAGTGCAGCACTGCCGGTCACGCCTTCACTCGTCGCCGTGATCGACGCAGCGCCTACACCGATCGCGGTGACCACACCACTCGTGGAGACCACGGCCACCGATTCGTTCGTACTCGTCCACGTGACCGTGCGACCGCTCAGCGCCGCCCCGCTCGCGTCTCGGGTAAGGACCGTGGCTTGCGTGGTGCGGCCAGGCGTGAGGGTCGTGGTAACCAGACTGACCACGACACTTGCCACCGGCGGCTGCGTCACGGTGATCGTCGCGCTCGCGCTCCGCCCTTCGCTCGTGGCGGTAATCGTCGCGGTTCCCGGCGCGATCCCCTGCACGAGCCCCGTCTGGGAGACGGTGGCAATCTGCGACGCGCTGGTCGTCCACGTGATTTGCCGACCCGAGAGCGCGGCGCCGGCGGCATCGCGAGCCACCGCGGTCGCCTGTACGCTTGTATTCGCCGCGATCGACGAAGCGGCGAGGGACAGGCTGATGCTCGCCACGGGCACAGGCGTCACGGTCACGACCGCCGATCCGCTGCGCCCATCGGCGGTCGCCGTGATTGTCGTGGTTCCGGCACTCAGCCCCGTTACCGTTCCCGATCCGTCGATGGATGCGACTGTTGGGGTGCTTGATGACCACGAGACCGCTTTGCCGAAAACGATCGAACCGGTCGCAGTGCGAAGCGTAGCAGCGGCTGTCGTGGTCGCGCCGACAGCTAGCGCGCTCGCGCCTAGCGAAACTTCAACGGAAGCGACCGACGCGACCGGTGGTGGCGCTGTCGTCCCCGCGTCGCCACTGCTCCCGCCACAACTAGCGGCACACAGTACCAGCAGCGAGCCAAGGACTCTCTGCGCGATTCGCCTCATACGTCCTCCGATTCCCGTCACGTTGCAGCACGACGGCTTCAATGAAATACCTGCATGCAACCAAACAACACGCCCGAAGGTAGGCGTCGCGCGGGGTAATGCAATACGGCAATTACTGTGTTGTTCGTCCCTGCGCATGTTGCGTGCGAGCGCCATCAAAGTGCATCAACACGCGCAGGGACGATATGATCGCGCGCGACGGAATACATTAGCAATTCGAATTGGTATCCATTACAGCTGATCCCGAATGCAGTGCGCCACCCACGGCGGGTGAGCGCGGCGGGGCTACGCGCTCGCCTGTACCGCGGGATACCGGCTCTGACAATCTGGGTGCTCGCCGTAGGCGGAGGCACGTGTCGCCCACGACGCTGCACATCGCTTTGCGTGCGGTATGCGGGGCGCCGGTCCGCTGCTGCATATCGGACGGTTGACGTGGCAAAAGATGACGGCGCGGTGATACCCCGGCGTATTCTCTGCGCATGGACACTACTCCAGCACCACTCCGGGATCGGATGGTTCAACGCATTGCGTGGCGCAAGGCGCAGGCGGATGAACCGACGCGGCTGACCTGCGATACACCAACCCAGGGAAGGGTCGACGTAGTTGCGGCACACGTGGGCCTCGCCACACGCTGGTGCGCGTTAGCGTCGACGATCTTCGTCAGTCCCCGGTACTAGCCGCGAGGCGTGTGCTAATCGAGCGCGCTAAAGCGGAGAACCTTCTCGATAGAGCCGTGCTGTCGTGCTCCGATCGAGACACCGTCCCGCGCCATCTCTTCAAGCCGATCTGCCGCGAACACCACTAGGGCCCCCGTGAATGCGCACTCGGCGCCATCGTCTTGGGAGACCTACAAGGTGATCTGGTCTACGATTAGTGCTGACGTGCGGACCCGTGACATATGGGACTATTCGGGTGACGCTAGAATGACGCCGAAAGATATCATCCAGCGCCGAGATTCCCGGCCAGAATAGTGTGATGTCTCATCCCGAGAGGTGCTAATGAAGATTCCCAAGGTATTCCCCAGTCCTTGGCGCTTCGGATGCCATTCGTCCCTTGAGTGGACACTCACTGCGCTGCTTGGTCTTGGCGCGGTCGGCTGCCGCGACTCGATCACGCCTCCCTCGAGGAACTCGCCGTCACAACCGACGATAGACAACGTCCGTCCTCGGCTTACCACCCTGTCAGAGACTACGCCGACGCCGTGCGGGACCGACTGCATTTTCGTCCCCGGAGAGGTACCCGGTACGCGGACGCGAATTCTGGAGACGGGGCCGAACAAGTATACGGCGGAAAATTCAGTAGCATGGCCTGACACGCTCGCTGACCTGACGTACATGCTGATGAACGTTAAGGGAACGATTCCCCGTGCGTACGTGTCTGCGATGACGCCGGCCTTTGCGTACTTACAGGGATCGTATTACAAGCCCATAGATGCGGACGGAGCATTCAGCTCAAGCTTCTGCTACGGCGAGATCAGAACCAATTTCCGAGTGTTTGGTTCTGAGATGTATACCCTTCGCTCGTGCGGTCTCTCGTACAACAATAACGACGGAGACAACGTCATCGTCGCAGAGAAGACTGTGATTGGGCCTCTCCGGGGCAGTGGCTCGGTGCTGCGAACCGGTATGAATCAGCCGAGCTGGCCCGGCTGGTACAATTGCCTCAACGGACCGTGCGTCATTGCAGGTGACGCCTCGCAGACTATTACAATGCATCCGTGGATGGACATGCTCAGCCTGACGGCGACTCCATCCACTGTGTACGAAGGTGACTCCGTGACGTTCACTTCCGCCTCGGCGAGCGGCTTCTCGTTGGTTGCCGGATCGCAGCGCTGGGCGTGGGTGCCGCACAACAGAAGGATAGGCGGGTCGCTGCAGATCACACCGCCAGATTATCAAACTGGCGTCTGCGCTAATGGCGCCGCAGGTTGCCGTGTCCCAGTGTTTCGCACAGGGAATATGTTCGTGAAGGGGTCCCTGACCCCTGGACCTCGCGTTGAGCAGGCGTTTGCGAAGGTTGTGGTCAATCCGTTGAAGCTTATAGCCACCCCCATGCCGCGCGCGGTCGGCTCCACAATGGACGCGCTTCCAGTGAGAGTGAGAACGTCACCGGTAGAGCGCGACTTTGCCTCAATCAGCATTAGTGTCAGCGCCCCACCAATTTCCCTCCGACGAGCGAGCCTAATTGCGAGCGTAAGCGCCTCATCCAGCTGCGACGCCGCGGCCGCCGAGTGCGTGGTCAGCGGAGACGCTCCTGCTATTCTCACGGTGACAGCTATCACCAAGACGGGTGTAACGCTCACGACCACGACCGAGGTGGAACAGATCCCCTGTCCAGTCGGAGACTCGCTCTTGGATAGCTTTCAGATCCGTTCGACTATGGATAGCCTTTGGAAGATAGGCGGCGACGCACCTGTGGATAGCGCGCGTCGCGAGCGAACCGCGCTTCTCATCGACTCTGCCGGGACTCTTATCACCCGATACCAGTCGATCTCGACGCTTACGACCCCCTGTCAGACACCCGCAGCCACTGAGGATATTAGGGCCTTCTTGCCGCCCAACTGGGTGCCTGGTGTAATGAAGATCGTCGCGTCCTTCCACACACACCCCTTTAAGCAGGGCCAGCAAACGCCTGGCAACTGTCGGGAGCTGAGCTATCAGTGGATGCAAACTGGACCGAGCGCCTCCGACTGGCATACGAGTGTTTTCGACGCGTATCTCCAAGATCGGTATTATCGCGAAACACTTCTGTATCCGGGGCTGCTCGATGCCAACTTTCGCCACGTTGTGATCGAACCGGATCGGATCTGGGTGATGAAACAACCGACCTCGTGGCGTCCAGTCATCACCCCAAAAGGAGTAACGAATTTTCTGCCCGACTACGGCAAACTGAAGCCCGCAGTGAAGGGTTGGGAACGGACCACTCCCAGGAACAGCCATTTCTGTCTGTCGCCAAGCTCGAAGTCGCCTTACTTCAACCCGTAAAGGTCATCATGAATATGAGAATCTTAGTAGTGGTGGTGGCCATTGCTGCCTCAGTGTTTGCGACCGCAACGAGCCGGGCTTCGAACGTGAAGGCGCGATCGACGGGTACGCCGTGTCAAATCGACGGAGTGGGCTACGACACCAGTGCATGGTATAGAATTACAACGGTGTTGACGGATACTGGAGAACTTGGAGCAGACTTCGCTCCAATGCGCTCCGCGTTAGGCATCACGGGTGTCAAGCTGAGCGACCTAGTTGTTATCTCAGATACAATCAAATGCCGTCAGGCGCTTGCTGCGTGGAAGACTTACTACAATGCACTCGGTCCCACGTATGCAGATAACGCATCCTACGTGCAGGGAGGTCTGCTTGTCCGGATGACGCCTAATCGTTACGCACTAGCTGTTGCCGTATTTCACCCGTACACAGTAGCAACCTTTTTCGTAACAGATTCGACCTTCGCCATGGTGAGCCCTAGCATGTGACGGCTCTTTTTGCCGACCGAAGGAAGACTGTTTGCAAGACGTGCGAACCTTGATCTTGAGATTCGGTTGCGCCCCTCGCGCGCGATGGCCACAGCATAAACTCCGGGAGCACTCGCGAAAGGCTTGCTGGCAATCAGTGCGCGAGCGCCGCTTTCGCTCCCGACCGACGAGAGCGAAAGCAAACGCTGGCGCCAGCCCAAACTGGGTTTTCGCCACCGTGTACGGCCCTACCACCAGATCCGGGACGGCGGAGGCGCAGGCCAACAGGACGCGCCTGCGCCGCATCGCCAACGCCTGTGGCGACGACACACCAGAGAACGTAGTGCCATACCTCGCACTACTGCTCGCCTTGGGGGATGCTGGCTCTAAAGAGCTCGCTCCGGTCTGTGCAACGGCGAGAGTACTAGCGCCGACAGATTGGCAGTCGGATCAGAACTCTTGATCCACCCTCCTGGTCAAGACTTTTGGCCTCGCCCATCGATCCCCCGCCGCTGACGCAGCTCCGATTTCCCCGGTGGACACCTCAAATCCGGCCACTGATGTACACCGCAAAACCGGCCACCACGCTGACGGGCTGAGGCTGGTT